>DDXI01000087.1 GCA_002347475.1 Peptococcaceae bacterium UBA2264 | reverse complement strand
ATAAGGGTCCTGGAAGATCATTTGGATATCCCGGCGGACAGCCAGCATTTCCCTGGCATTACAATCAAGGATATTCTTCCCCTTGTATATCACCGTTCCGGAAGTCGGTTCACTCAAACGGACTAGCAGGCGACAAACTGTGGATTTCCCGCAGCCGCTCTCCCCAACCAAACCCAGGGTTTTACCCTGATACAATTTAAATGATACAGAATTGACTGCCTGAACTTTTTGCCGCTGCCGAAAAAACACACTACTCCCCAGAGGAAAATGTTTAACAAGATTTTCTACCTCCAGAATGACTTGTTCCCTCATACCGGCTCCTCCTTTCCGCAATATTAAGTTTCGGAGCCTGAGGATGGAGGAGCCAGCAGGCTGCCTGATGACCTGAATTTATTTGTCTCATTACCGGTACCTGTTCGTTACAGATATTCATAGCAAAAGGACAGCGGGCTGCAAACTCACAACCAGGAGCAGGATGTAATAAATCCGGAGGTGTTCCGGGTATGGGAATAAGCCTGGTCCGCTGAGTGTTGTCGAGGCGCGGAATACTTCTTAACAATCCCCAGGTATAAGGATGTTGCGCCGATTTAAAAATATCCTGTACCAGACCGCTTTCGACGATCCTGCCGCCATACATGACAATGACCCGGGAACAAAATCCAGCTACCACTCCAAGGTCATGGGTAATCAAAATAATTGACAAATTGACTTTCTTTTTCAGGTCTCTCAAAAGTTCCAGGATCTGGGCCTGAATGGTTACATCCAAAGCAGTGGTTGGTTCATCAGCAATTAAAAGCTGGGGCTGACAAAGCAAAGCTGTAGCAATCATAACCCTTTGGCGCATTCCTCCTGAAAATTCATGGGGATATTGTTTCAGGCAGTGCCGGGCATCGGAGATACCAACCATATCCAGAAACTCTGCTGTTCGAGCAAAAGCTTCCCGTTTGCCGAATCCCTCGTGTCTGTACAAAACTTCAATCATCTGTTGGCCTATTGTTAAAACAGGATTCAGGGAAGTCATCGGATCCTGAAAAATCATGCTCATTGCTTTGCCGCGCAGGGCAGCCATCTTCTTCTCCGGCAAGGCAAGTAAATTCTGTCCTCTAAAATTGATTTGGCCCTTAATAATTTTTCCGGGAGGTTCTGGGATTAAGCCCATTATCGATTTAACTGTAACAGATTTTCCGCAGCCTGATTCACCCACAATACCCAGCGCTTCTCCTTCATCGACATAAAAACTCACTCCGGATACGGCCCTGATTTCCCCGGCATAAGTAAAAAAAGAGGTGCTTAAGTTGTCTACTTCCAATAAATGCTGCACTATCAGTTCCTCCCTACCTACGCAGTTTGGGATCCAGAGCATCTCGCAAGCCATCTCCGATAAAATTCAGGCTCAGCATTAACAAGGCAATAGTGAGTGCCGGGAAAAATAAAGCATACGAATATGACGGGATATTCATCCTACCATTGGCAACCAGGGAACCAAGACTAACCAAAGGGGCCTGAATGCCCAAACCAATAAAGCTCAGAAAAGCCTCCATAAAAATTGCTGTCGGAATTTGCAAAGCAGAGACGATGATAATTGGCCCAATCGAATTCGGCAGCAAATGCCTGAACAATATTTTTCCGGTGCCGGCGCCTAATATCCGAGCCGCCAGGATAAATTCCTGTTCACGCAAGGTCAGAACCTGTCCCCTGACAATACGGGCCATAGGTACCCAGTTGATCAAACCCAATACAATAAAAATATTTTGTATACCGGCTCCAAAGGTAACCATCAATAAAATAACATACAGCAAATCCGGTATGCTGAAAATAATATCAATAATACGCTGCATCAAATTATCAAGTCTGCCGCCCAGATAACCGGATATCCCACCGTATATAATTCCGATGGTGAGATTAATGACAACTGAACCAAAACCTATCAGCAAAGAAATACGCGTCCCATACATCGTTCTGCTCAGAATATCCCGGCCTAATTCATCGGTGCCAAAAGGATGAATCCAGTCAGGAAAAAGGTTGGTCTTCATTAAATCATTGGAAGCGTAATCAAACTGGGAAAAAAACGGACCTATTATTGAAAAAACCATGATCAGAACAAGAACGGCAAGTCCTCCCATAGCCAGGTAATTCTTGCGGAAATGTTGCCAGGCATCTTGACCAAATGTTGTTGCCGACCTTTCAGAAATTGCTTTTTTAAGATCTTTCGGCAATGGAGAAAAAGAGTCGGCCCGGATATTCATGACTAGGCCCCCTCTCGTCCTGTGAGTTTAATGCGCGGATCAAGCAATGTATAGATAATATCTGCCAATAAATTAAAGGTTACCAGCAGTGCTGCAAATAAAACAGTTGTACCCATAATGACCGGATAATCCCGATTGCTGATACTGGTTACAAAAAACTGACCAATACCAGGAATGTTAAACACATATTCTATAACAAAATTGCCTGTCAAAATATAAGCAAAAAAGGGACCTAAAAAAGTCACAACAGGTGTTAAAGCATTCTTTAAGGCATGGCGTATAATTATCGTACTCTTTGCCAGACCTTTGGCTTTGGCAGTACGAATATAATCCTGGGTCAAGACATCCAACATGCCTGCTCGGGTAAGTCGGGCAATCTGGGCAACTGGATAAGCACTCAGTGCTATTACCGGCAAAATAATATTTTTTACTTCTCCCCAGCCCAGCGGAGGAAACCAATGGAGTTCATATCCTATGTAATATTGTAAAAAAGTAGCCAGAACAAAACTCGGGACTGAAATACCAATAGTAACCAAAAATATAATGACATAATCAAGCATTTTATTCTGTTTCAAAGCCGCAGTAACCCCCATTGCAACACCTCCGAATAAGGCCAAAATAGTTGCCGAAAGCCCCAGAAGAGCAGTCTTGGGAAAACCTTCCTGCAGTAAATCGTTCACTGTGCGGCCCTGGTAACGATAACTCGGACCGAAGTCAAAATAAGCCATATTTTTCAGATAATCAAGATACTGTTTTAGCAAGGGATCATTGAGGTGATATCTCTCATTTATATTATCGATTATAGCCGGCGGCAAAACCTTTTCCGAAGAGAAGGGACCTCCCGGAATAGCATGCATCAGCATGAAAGTTAAAGTTATAACAAACCAGACTACAAAAATTGCTGAGACAATCCTTCCGAATATATAGCGCACTGAAAATCCCCCCCAGCAGCAATTATAAAATAAAGGGGCAAGTTCTCGTAACTCGCCCCTTATCAAGCAGGCTTCCAAAGCTGTTTTTCTACATTGTTATTTTTCTACAGTTGCATTCTTAAAATCTATCAAACCAAGGGGAGAAAAGGTCACATTTTTGATATGATCCTTGATTACATAGTTATGAACATCATAATAAATCGGCATCACAGGCATTTCTGTCATTAATATTTGTTCGGCCTCATGCATCGCCTGCATCCGTACTTTCTGATCTCGGGATTCTTTGGCTGCAGCAATAGCCTTATCATAAACCGCATTTGACCAGTCAGGCTGATTATTACCGCCTTCAGTTACAAACAAATCCAGAAAAGTCATCGGATCAACATAATCGCCGGTCCAACCGGAGCGGGCAATATCAAATTGTCCGTTCTGAATAGATTCCAGATATACCTGCCATTCCTGACCGCTCAGTTTAACTTTGATTCCCAGGTTCTTGGACCACATATCCTGAATAGCTTCCGCCGGCAGTTGATGAGAACCGTTAGAATTGTAAAGAATATTTAACTCCGGAAAATTTTGGCCTTCCGGATAACCGGCGTCAGCCAACAGTTGTTTGGCTTTGGCAACATCCTCCCGGAAATAG
>DDXI01000181.1:270-3976 GCA_002347475.1 Peptococcaceae bacterium UBA2264 | reverse complement strand
AGAGCTTTATGCAAAGCTAATGACTCCTCAATAAATCCGAGCAACGTCTAAATGCGTTTTGCCTTCACCAATCATAATTTATTGAATATTCTTACATTATTTTATCATATGCGTCTTCTCTTGATACAAATATTTTACTTTTATAACTATTTTGAAATTCACTCTTGATTTCTATCAGCTGGTTTAACGATAAAAAGAGCCCTGATTCAGAGCTCCTAAAGATTATTCTTTCATTTCATGAAATAATGATAAAATTTCCTGTAAGAATAAACAGATTAATTTTTGCTGATTTTTTCGCCCTTAGATCTGATCTAAAGAACTGAAGGTTTTTTCCACCACTTCCCTGAAATGACGGCAATTTGCCGCCAGATCCTCGCCGGAAGTAAACAAACCGCCGCCCATGAGAAAAATTACCTCACTGCCGTAAAATTCAGCTAAAGCAGGAATCGCCTTAATGCTGATCCCGCCGCCGGGAGTGGGAAATATGGGTTTAAGATGCCCCATCTCCGCAGTGGTTCCCTCCACAATCTGCCGGCATTCGGCTTGATTGAAAGAGAAACGCCCCCCGAAGTTAGGATAAATCACAGCATCAGCACCCGCCATCCGCATAAGCTGCCCGTACAGGGCATAGTGGGAAATTCCGGCATCACCCAGAACATAACTGCCCTGAAAGGCCGGGTGGCTGAAAATTGGCAAGGCAATACTGTCCTCTTCGGCCAACTCTTTCATATTATCCAACCCTACCAGCCCGGGGGCTATCAGCAGACCCCCGGCACCGTATTCTTTGGCCAGCTGAGCACGGGACAGGATGAAACGGCCCGGGGCTGTTACATTAGGCACGTAAATCGTTTTCCGTCCCGTTTCCTGATTGGCCCTATGCACAGCCTCACTGCAGAGCTTTACCCGCTCGGCAAAGGGAGCAAATTTCTGATCACTTAAGCCGTGATCATCTTTGATGATATCAATTCCCCCGAGTGCAAACTGGTAAGCCAGCCGGGCTAATTCCCTGGCCGAAAGGCCCATCGGTTTCAGGGCACTGAAAAGCAAAGGGCGCTGAAGTACCTCTAAAATCTGCCGCAGCCCTGCTCTCCCGTAGCGCGGTCCCCGGAATAGGCCCAGTAATGAAGGAGACAGCAGGATTTTCTCCACCCTGATCCCCGGCTTAATACTGATGTTGCCGAAAATGACATTTAGCAACTGGGTGAATTCCGCAGCACATATTTCCAGGGCATAAGATATTTCCACCAGATAACTTTCAGATGAATCTTTCAGACACTGCTCAATAATCTTATTATAATTCTCCGGTTCCTCGTTTTCCTTCCCGCTCTCCCTGTATCTCTCCATTTTCTCTATCCGGCCGAAAATAAAGTCGCGAATCGCTCCTTCCGGCACACACTCCGGCGGAAACTCAATGGTCTGCTCTATGCAAATATCCCGGGCTACCGCCAGGGCTGCAGTCTCAGTGCCTGCTATCCTGTAGACCACGGAAAAACGTTCCCCCGCAAGCTGCGGGCGCAATAACTCATTGTCAACCTCGATATACATTACAGAGCCTCCGCTTTGGCCGCACTGTGCACCGGAGCCAGATAGACAGCCGCCAGATCACTTTCCTGAATACCGAAGCTGTTACCAAGCAGTTTCTCAATGGCCGCGATCAGCGCCAGGGCCTCAAGGCCATATTCTTTCATTAAATAAGCCTTGCTGGCCCCGTGCAGGAAGACATCCTTGATCCCGAGGCGCACCAGTTTGCGGCCCAAGCCGGCTTCAGCTATCTGCTCCGCTAAAATTGTACCCAAGCCGCCAATAATGGAGTGATTCTCCATGGTAATAACCCCGTATTTTGCCTCTGCCACAGCCTCCATGACGGCCGGGTCGGTAAACGGCTTCAGCGTGCTGATATGCATATGATTTATAGAGACACCTTTTTTCTGCAGCACCCGGACGGCACGCAAAGCCTCCTCCGTACAGATGCCGCTGGAAAACAAAGCAATATCCGTTCCCTGACTCAGCAGCCTGGCCCGGTTGAATTGCAGCGGCTTGTTCTGCGGAAACAAGCGGGGGATCTCCCCCCGTAACATGCGTATATAGACCGGACCATTAACCTGGTCAGCCGCATCCAAGACTGATTCCACATCTGTGGCATCACCACACTCCAAAATGGTCATATTGGGCAAACTGCGCATAACTGAGATATCCTCAATGGCCTGATGGGAGGCCCCGCCCGGAGTCATTACCCCCGGCAGGAAACCAATCATTGTCACCGGCAGATTAGGATATGCCACAGACATGGCAATCTGATCATAAGCCCGTCTGTAGATAAAGACGGCAAAGGTATGGATAAACGGCTTAAAACCCTCGCGCGCCAGGCCGCCGGCAAAGCTGAGCATATTTTGCTCGGCGATACCCATGGAGAAGAAACGCTTCGGATAGGCATCCCGAAACAAGTCGATTTCCGATGAACTGGTTAAATCTGCCGAAAGGACTAAAACCTCGGGCCGTTTTTGGGCCCATTTAACCAAATTGTGGGCATGAACCTTGGCTACAATCTCCATCCTCTAGTCGTCCCTCCTCTCAGATCCCCTGCCTGGCCTGCTTTCATCTGATCCTGCTTCATCTGATTTTATTACACTCCGCTTCATTTGGGCCAAAACTTCCCGGTAGGCTTCCCGTTCTGCTGCTTGGGTGAAACGGACATAGTGGAATTTAGGGGCTCTTTGCTGCAGAATGGGCAAGCCCTGACTGCTGTTGGTGTCACACAAAATAACCGTCGGCCGGCCGTCAGACGGCAGACGTCCCAGAGCTGCCAAGACCTCCGTATTATGACCGTCCACCCGGAAAACCCGGAGATTGAATCCTTCCAGCCGTTTTTCCAGGGGCTCGATATTCATGACCGCACTCATCGGGCCGTCACACTGACAACCGTTGACATCCACATAAATACCCATGTTGTCCAGCTTATGATAGGCCATGGCCTGCAGAGCTTCCAGGGTTTGCCCTGCCTGAAACTCGCCGTCGGACATGAAAACCCAGACTTTTCCGCTTTCCCCTTTGAGCTTGCGCCCCAAGGCGATCCCGGCCGCCTGGCTGATTCCCTGGCCCAGGGAGCCGGACATGATTTCATGCCCCGGCGAATGCTGGGCCCCGATCATCTCCACAGTGCTGCCGTCCTGGTTGAAGCTGTCCAGTCCTTCCGGAATCATCCGCCCCACCTCGATCAAGGCAGCATAAAGAACCAGGGCATATTGCGAGGGGGAGAGAAAAAAGCGATCCCACTGCGGGCCTTTCGCGCCGTGGAAGCAGGAACCGGTCAGGTCCTCCTGTTGCCCGGGACTGGGAACCACCTGAAAAGGCCTCGGGGCCAGGGGCTGCTCCAGGGGAGCCAGATTCATGACCCGGAGATACAGAGTTGCCAAAATCTCCGCGGCTGAACAAGCCTGACTCAGGTAACCGCCGTTATTTTTCACGGTATGTTCCAGGACCCGCCGCCGGATGCCCTGCGCCGCTCGGCAAACCTCGGCCTGCCAGCCATCCTCTTTTTTATTCTGCTTCATATTAATATTCTGTACCAAGTACGAATACCTCCGACCCTTGAATTTATTTATGAATTTCTTATCATCCTTTTGCTATTGTATTGAGGATTCGGGCCCTTGTAAAGGGTTTAGCCTTTGACATCTCAGCCCTTATTTCTTATTATAAAGGGTAACCT
>DDXI01000181.1:0-188 GCA_002347475.1 Peptococcaceae bacterium UBA2264 | reverse complement strand
GTTCTGAGCAAAGGGAAAACAATTCGCGCTGTCTTACAGGAAGCTTTCCAGAAAATGTTTGACCTGGAAGCTGAAATGCTGGACTTATATGACAAGATGGCGACGGCGCCGGAGGAGCAGGTCACTAAAATGATGGAAGACGTCGGCGAAATCCAAACGATTTTGGAGCATAACGGCTTTTATATCAT
>DDXI01000164.1 GCA_002347475.1 Peptococcaceae bacterium UBA2264 | reverse complement strand
GGATCAGCACTGGCCTCGATCATTTTCCTCAATCCCGGAAGCAGTTTCAGCGCCAAAGCATTGGATTTCTGCTTAGCCCGGCAGAAAGGATCAGGGTTATCTAATAATTTGTTGACCTTATGCAGCAATATAGTTGAATTTTCCGCAGGTGTTCTTTGGGGATCCAGAGTACTGATTACAGGCAGGACACATCTAAGTAACTTTTGGGCTTTCTCCTCCTGCATTCCGACCTGGTTTAAGGTATTGATTACTTGTTTCAGATAACAGGGGATACATTCCGGCACCTCATGCATCAGCTCACCACTTTCGAGTAAATTATTCTCTCTTGCTATTCTCGGTTTAATATTTACTATATTTAAATTGAAGATAAGACAAATTTAGCAGATAAGGCTTGATTCTATTGTTGTTTAAGCTTGGCCAGAGCATCCGCCAGAGCAGTATTGAGCGGCTGGCTGTCAGTTTGGTTCCTTAAATAATTACTTACTTCCTTCTTATTATAATTCCCTTTTTCTTCATCTCTTCTTTTCTTATAGGCGGACAACTTTTCGCGGTGCCCGCAGGCACAGGCCAATACTTTATTTTCTCCTTCACCGCGCAGCTCCATTTTCTTGTGGCATTGAGGACATCTGGCGTTGGAGGTCGCTGTTATCCCCTTGCGATACCCACATTCACGGTCCTGACAGATATACATTTCCCCGCGTTTGCCTTTAACTTGCAAGAGAAATTTGCCGCACTCAGGACATTTTGTTCTGGTCAGATTATCATGCCTGTAGGTTTGACTGCTGCCGACAACGGCTGCTACCAAATCAGCCGCATAATCCCGGATCCCTCTGATAAATGTCTGGCTGTCAGCTGCTCCTTTACTGATTTCACTCAGCTGTTGTTCCCACTTGGCTGTCAGCTCAGGGGATTTTAATTCTGAAGGAACCAGGCCTATCAGTTGAATCCCTTTGGAAGTGGGAACAATCTCTTTGCCCCGGCGCTCCATATAAAAGGAACTATAGAGCTTTTCAATAATTTCAGCTCTGGTTGCCGGAGTGCCCAGGCCATGGGTATTGGCCAGCGCTTCCCGCAGCTTCTGGTTATCAATATATTTTCCCGGATGTTCCATGGCTGAAAGCAGGGTAGCTTCCGTATGTCGGGCCGGCGGTTTGGTTTTACCAGCTGCTGTTTTAATGGTAAGACCCCGGAGCCTGTCTCCTTTATGAATTTCCGGCAGTGTTTGGTCAACTTCCTCTTCCCTGCCCTCATCAGCACCCTCATCATCCCAACTGCCCTGGCCCTCATAGACATTGCGCCAACCCTTGGATTTTACGATCTTTCCCCGGGCCGTGAATATTTCTTCTCCCAAAGCTGCTCTGACTGTTGTCTGTTCATATTCAAAGGCCGGAGAGAGTACGGCAATAAAGCGCTTTACTATCAAATCATATACTTTCATCTCTTCATTACTTAATCTGCTTAGATTAACAGCCTGTTCAGTAGGAATAATGGCATGGTGGTCAGAAACCTTCGAGCCATCGACAAAACGTTTGCTGGTAACCAGCTTATTTTTCAAAAGACCTCTAACCCAGCCTGCATAAGTTCCGACAGCAATACTTTTAAGACGTTCCGGTAAAGTTGGCACAATATCTTCACTGATATGCCGGGAATCAGTACGGGGATAAGTAACCAGTTTATGAGTTTCGTAAAGCTGCTGCATAATCAACGATGTTGTTTTGGCGGAGAAGCCATATTTGCGATTGGCATCCCTTTGCAGTTCGGTCAGATCATAAGCCAAAGGAGGGAGTTCCTTTTTGGCCTCTTTTCTGACCTCCCTGATTTCCCCGCTTTTTCCGGTTACTCTGGCCACGATTTCGTCGGCTTTCTTCTTATCGAAAATACGCCTCTGACCGTTTTTATCCTGCCAACCGAGAACAAAACCATTGGTCTGGGCAGTGACAGTCCGATAGTCTTGAGGCCTAAACTCCCTGATCTCCTTCTCCCTGGCTACTACCATAGCCAGAGTGGGGGTTTGCACCCTCCCTGCCGAAAGTTGGGCATTATATTTACAAGTTAAAGCTCTGGTCAGATTCAGCCCCACTAACCAGTCGGCCTCAGCCCGACATTCAGCCGAGGTATACAAATGTTCATACTCTCGGCCTGGTTTCAAATTACGAAAACCTTCCCTGATAGCCCGCTCAGTTTGGGAAGAGATCCACAATCTTTTAATAGGCTTGCGCCAGCCAGCTTTTTGGATAATCCACCTTGCCACCAGTTCACCTTCACGCCCGGCGTCAGTAGCGATGATCAACTCATCAAAATCCGGCATCTTCATCAAGTTGCTGACCACGCCAAATTGTTTGGCAGTTTCTTTGATCACAACCAATTTCATTTTAGGCGGCAGCATAGGCAAATCTTCCATTCTCCAGGTTTTATATTTATTATCATAAACCTCCGGGTCAGCCAGAGTAACCAGATGGCCCAGAGCCCAAACCACCACATATTTAGACCCTAAAAAACAGCCGTTGCCTTTTTGATTACAATTGAGAATTCTGGCAATTTCCCGTCCGACCGAAGGTTTTTCCGTCAAAACCAAGCTTCTACCCATTTTTTATTCCTCATTTATTTCTTATTCTTTTTATACTTATTATTGTCAAGACAGATTATTCCTTGAAGATTTATCAATCATAACAATCATATAATGTCCCTGCATCAAATACCAGCAAAAATCAAAAGGAAGAATAACAGCCAAGGCACCGGCCGGAAACAAATACGACAAGGGATTCAAACCCAAAAGGCCGGAATCCCTTGTCGTATTTAGCTTCTCCTGAGGATAGGCCGGCTGAATTTGGCCGGATCCGCCCTGGCCAGAGTTTGAGAACATGAAGGTCTAACAGCGGATCAGGCCTCGGGCAGAGGATTTTTAGCTGGCCCATAATAACCGATCAGGGTGGCAGAGGCAATTGTTTGCGGTAAGACGATTTTGGCGAACTCCGAGTAGTCGGCATCGACAGGGATTTCTAAATCAGCAGCTTTCAAGGCAAAGAGGGTGAACACATAGCGATGGGCAGCATCAGGCGGCCAGGGAGCACCATAGCCGGCCTGGTAATCATTAAAATTAAGGGAAGTAATAAAATCACTATTGATATCCATAGCCCCGGCAGGAAGATCTCCGCCCGGACTGGCTCCTTCCGGCAGATTCCGGGCTGACGCCGGGATATTGTAAATCAACCAATGGACAAAGCAGCGAGGAAAATCAAATATTTCCGGGACATCGGGATCAGTACAAGCCAATGCAAAACTTTTGGTGCCGGCCGGCACGTTTTCCCAGCTCAGGGGGGGAGAAACCTGATTCATCTCGGCATACTTGTCCGGTATTGTTCCGTCATTTTCAAAAGCGGAAGATTTGAGAATAAAGCCGTTTTGTTCACACATAAAAAAACCTCCTGAATCACAGATTAACTTCGGCAGCTATATAAACTACATAGATGCATTACCTGGCTTCCTTTAAAGGGCTTAAGCTATATGACTTAATTTTAGAATAATACAAATTTTAAAAATTAGCAATTCAGTCTGCCCTTCTAGTCCCCTCCCACTTGGCGAGTTGCCCTGGATCCGGAGATTTACTCAACCGCTACCTTAAGATTCTGATCCATATCCTATTTCCTTTTTAAGTATGAAATGATATTATAAAGATAGTTATTAAATAATAATTTTTTTAAAAAAAGGAGGGGATATTGATGAGTATGATTAAGGAATTCAAGGAATTCGCCCTGAGAGGCAACGTTTTGGACATAGCCATAGGTTTTATTATCGGCGGCGCCTTTGGCAAAATAGTAACTTCATTCGTAGCTGATATCATTATGCCGCCGATTGGTCTGCTGGTAGGAGGAATCAAATTTACCGATATCAAAGTGAATCTTAAAGACGCCGTCCTGGACAGTTCAGGTAGAATAATCAATGAGGCTGTCACCTTGAATATTGGTAATTTCATCCAGGCAGCCTTTGATTTTCTGATCATTGCTCTGGCTATTTTCTTAATGATCAAAGCTATCAACAAAATGTCTAAAAAACAAGAAGCAGAAGAAGCCCCGCTTATCGTTACCAAAGAAGAAGAACTGCTTACTGAAATCAGGGACCTCCTGAAGGAAAAATAATCCGGCCCCCGACCATTCGAATATAAACATAAATAGGGCTTGCTAGCCAAAT
>DDXI01000103.1 GCA_002347475.1 Peptococcaceae bacterium UBA2264 | reverse complement strand
CGAGACGTCCTTTGGAGCTCATTCGCTATGCCCTCCTTTCGCAGCCGGTTCCTCTGACGGCGGCTGATGGCGGCGGACAAAGAGGGTAGAGTAGATTTCTCCCCGGGAACGTTCTGGCATCAGCAGTTCCAAAACGTCGTCCACGGTGATAATCCCCAGTATTTTATCCTGCTGACTGACAACAGGCACAGCCAGGAAACCGTATTTATGGAAGAGATCGGCTATCCTCTCATGGTCATCAAAAGCTGAAACCTTGACGATCTTGGTATGCATCAGGTCCTTCAAAAGGCTGTCCGGGTTGGCAATGATCAATTCCCGCAGGGAAAGGACACCTTCCAGGGTTTCCTCTTCGTCAACTACATAGAGATAATAAATGGTTTCCGCTTCCGGAGCCAGGCGCCGGAGTTCGTTGATGGCTTCTTCGGCAGTCAGCCTGAAAGACAAGCCGATATATTCGGTGGTCATGAGCGCCCCGGCTGTGTCTTCCTCATACTGCATCAGCTCCCGGACATCTTCGGCGTCATCGGTCTCCATCAAGCGCAGAAGTCCTTCAGATTTCTCCGCAGGCAGTTCGCCTAAAATATCAGCGGCATCATCGGGGGGCATTTCTTCCAGGATGTCCGAAGCCCGGTTCTCATCCATCTGCTCGAATATTTCGACTTGGGCATCCAGTTCCATTTCAGCCAAAGCATCGATGGCCTGCTGTGAATCGAGTGTATCCAGGAAACTGGCCCGCTGTTTGTAGTCCATGGTTTCGATAATGTCGGCAATATCGGCCGGATGCAGCCGGCGCATCTGTTCCTTTTCCCGGGTGAGCTGAAGGGCAGAGGTGCGGCTTTCCAGGGGTTTGATATACTTGGTGCTCACAAAATTATTGGAGATGCGGCTGAGCAGAAATTCCATGCCTAAACGGCGGAATAAGCCGCGGACACCGATATCCACGGCAACCATAATCATAAACTGGTAGTCTTCCCGGGCTACCAGGGAAAAGGATATATCGTTGACCCGGACCAGTTTGGATCCTTTCAGGTCAATGATCTGCTTATCTAACAGCCATTTGCCGATAAAAGTCTCGTTCTCATGCAGAGGATAAAGATACTTGGGATCATAGGCTTTATTAAGATGCACACCTTTATCACTCCAGGAGGCTATCCATTCCACAGGTATCAGAGCTTCGGGCTCTTTACTGAATTTGATGACAGTGACATGGGGAGAGATACTGTCCCAACGCATGGCCATATCCAGTAAGCGGCCGATACGTTCTCCTGAGGCATTCCAGATCGGCTTGTTCTGCAGCTGGCTGAAATAAAATTCGCCCAGTACTTTTAAACTCACTCTTATGTCCCTCCTTCTGCGGTGCGGAATCCGACGCCTTTCCTTCCGCTCATTCTGTTAAAATAAATTACTTGTTGCTGGCCTAAATGTTCAGGACCGGAATCCACAAAACCACCTCCTTTTTTCTTGCTTATACCTTTAGAGAAAGTTAATAGAGTTGAGAGTTTGCGGGTAAAGAAAAAACCCCTCATAATAAAAAGTACAACGTGTTAAGCGTTGTACTTTTTACATGGGAACCATACTGTCATTTATTAAGTTTTACCTTTTCAAGTTTACTACTCTATCCGTAATAATTCAATACATTAGAAGTAATTTGTAGATATTCAAAGTATCATCAATATAAATTTGATTTATATAGTATTTTAACCAATATTAATGCTATTTGAAATAATCTGCTCTAGTTACTATATGGCCGCCAGTTCGTCTTCGTCCTGTAAGGCATCGTAGCCTTCTTCACCGGTACGCACTTTAACAACATTCTCCACATTATAAACAAATATTTTGCCATCACCAATGTGACCGGTATGAAGTACTTTCTTGGCAGTCTCAATTATAGTTCTTACAGGAACCTTGGAAACTACAATTTCAATTTGTACTTTAGGCAGCAAACTGGCATCGACTTTAGTTCCGCGGTAATACTCGGGAGCTCCTTTTTGCATCCCAAAGCCTAAAACCTGGGTGACGGTCATACCTGTGATGCCTATAGCATTCAGAGCTTTTTTTAAGGCTTCAAATCTTTCCTGTTTACAAATAATAACAACCTTAGACATTTTGACATCAGAAGGCGGGACAGGAGCTGCAAAAACTTGTTTTTCCTTTTTGGCAGGAAAGACAGGGGAAGGAGTTGTCGGAGAGATTGGAATGCCACCTGCCGTTGCCATGCCCAGAGCGGGCTGCAGGATCGAACCAAAAACGAAGGTGTCAGGATAGGCTTCTTCTCCATGCAGAGCTAAATCCAGGCCCAGATCTTCTTCTTCGGATGTTACCCGCAAGCTGGTAAATAAGCTGATTGCTTTGAGAATTACAAATGTTGCTGTAGCTGCCAGGGCAATGGTTGCTGCAATACTCAGAGCCTGGATTCCCAATTGAGCTGGATTCCCATAAAATAGGCCATTTGCTCCAGCCGGATTTATTGTTTTGGTGGCAAATAACCCGGTAGCGAGCGCTCCCCACATTCCTCCAATTCCGTGGCAGCCGAAGGCATCCAGGGAATCATCATAGCCAAGCTTGGCTTTCAGAACGCCCACGGCAAAGTAACAGAGAGCGCCGCCCACCAAACCAATTATGAGAGAGGACATCGGCGTAACAAATCCTGCTCCCGGAGTGACAGCTACCAGACCTGCGATCGCCCCGGATACTGCTCCCAGTAAAGTTGGCTTGCCACGATGGATCCATTCCGCTATCATCCAGGACAAGGCTGCTGCTGCCGCTGAGGTGTTGGTAGTAATAAAGGCAGTCCCGGCCAGGCCGTTGGCCCCCAAGGCACTTCCGGCATTAAAACCAAACCAACCGAACCAGAGCAATCCTGCGCCCAAGACTGTCATGGGAATTTGGTGGGGTACCAGAGGTTCTTGCCCAAAACCTTTTCTTTTGCCCAGAACAAGGGCTGCTATCAGGCCGGTGACACCGGAGCTGATGTGAACGACAGTACCACCGGCAAAATCCAGAGCACCCATGTTTCTTAAAAAGCCGCCGACACCCCAGACCCAATGGGCCAGAGGATAGTAGACAATGAGCAGCCAGAAGACAATGAAAGCCAGGAAAGCCGGGAATCTCATTCTTTCGGCAATAGAGCCGGTAATGATAGCTGGTGTAATGATCGCAAACATCATCTGAAAAGCCATAAAGACGAAGGCTGGAAGAGTTGCGGCATAGTCGGGATTAGGGTCCGGTCCAACTCCGGCCAGACCGATCCAATCCAGACTGCCAATCAGACCTCTATAGTCGGCCCCGAAAGACAAGCTGTAACCAACTAATACCCATAAGACAGAAGCCAGGGCTATGATAATAAAACTATGCATGGTGGTACTCAGAACATTCTTTTTCCGGACCATACCACCATAAAACAACGCTAAACCAGGAGTCATAAGAAAAACAAGTGCTGTACAAATAATGATAAAACTGGTATCTCCGGTATCAATCATTTGATTTCCCTCCTTTATTTCTTACCTAGGGCTTGCTAGCCAAATTCACT
>DDXI01000048.1 GCA_002347475.1 Peptococcaceae bacterium UBA2264 | reverse complement strand
CCTTCCTCATCCCATTTAATGGGGAAGGTGCGGGGTTCGTATTCCCACTCGATATCGTACATATCCAGAATTTTAGCAAATTCTTCTTCTGAGGGGTGTTTATAATAAACTGGTTTCTTGCTTTCCTGCTCGGAGGGTTCTGCCGCCGGCTGGGAGCAGATCTCCCTGTTCCTGGCCAAGTCAAATAAAAGGTTGGTGCATTCTTCTGCTGACAAGAAGTCGGTATTCAGGGTGAGATGGTAGAGTGCCGGATCTGACCAGTCTTTGTTGTAAATGGTGGCAATATAGCGTTTGTGTTTCCTGTCAGTGAGTTCCAAAAACCTTGCCGCGTCAGTTTTTTCCATATTATATCTCTGCATAATACGTGTGGTCCGGACATCAGGAGAGGCCATGATCTTCACATGGATGGCAGCCGGATGGCGGGAAAATATAACCTGGGCGCCTAAACCAAAAATAATTGCCGGTTGTTCAGCTACATAATTTCTTAATTTATTTTCTATATATTCGGCAAAGGTTATGCCCTGCGCAGAAGCACTCAAATAAAAGCCAGGACTTTCTGCCAGCATATGCAGTTCATGCCTGTTGGCTATTTCCGGCAGCCATTGGTTTATTACCAGATCGCGGCTAATTACCGGCAGCTCGAGTTTGCTGGCGAGTAACTCTGTGATTTTCCTGCCCAAGCTTCCGGTTTGTCTGGATATAGTGATAAAAACCATAACAGCCACCTCTGATTGTTTTTTAGCATTGCTTTTTATTCCCTGTCTGATCAGGGCAAAAGCTCGAACAATAATCTCTTGCTATTATATTATACACAGTTACTGTTAACAATTTTATCATAAATCAAAAATGATAGGATTTAATAAAAATCCTTTATTATTATATTTTTGCATTTATCAGCATAAAATTAACCTGGATTATGGCAGATATATAAATATCAGAAGGGCTCTATTCACTGAAAGAAGAACAAGTTGATTAACAGGAATTGCCTGATAAATGCTTCTCAGATATGAATATGCCGGGGAGGTCTGTAAATGAAAATAGTGCAGACGAATGGAGTGTTGATAACATTATTGACACGAAACAGAGAGCTTATTAATTGAATTAAGGCTGAAAGCAGGTATAAGTAGCTATTAAGTAAAGAATGTCTGAGGAGGAGTGTAATAATGGCAATTCTAACTATACCGGTAGATCAGCGGGTTATTGATATTGATTCCAGACGGTTTGCTTCTATAGAAAAAGCTATCGTGGAACTGATTACCAACAGCGATGACAGTTACAGTAGGATGGAACGTCATGAACTGCCTGTCAGCGGTAAAATTATTGTCAGTTACGAAAGACATCTGAATGGCGGAGTCTTGACCGTTTCAGACCAGGCAGAAGGTATGTCCTTTGAAATACTCCGTTCCATATTATCCTATGGCGGCGCTCATAGCCAAATGGCCAAGGGGGAAGCCGGCGGCAGGGGCTACTTTGGACGTGGTTTGAAACAGGCTATCTATGGCTTGGGACACGGTTGGATCGAATCGATTTACAGAGGACAGCTCAGCCGGGTGGATCTTTTCCATGCGGAAAACGGGGCCTATTTATTTGATGACTGGGATAAAGACAAAGTTGCTCAAGAGAAAGACTACAAGCGTCTGCGCCTTCCTCCGTCAGGAAACGGCACCCAAGTGACGATTATTATTGAAAATCCGCAAACCAACGTGCCCTATTTCACATCCCTGGTGACAACGATGGTCCATAACATATATCTGCGCGATATTTTGCGGCGCCGTCAGGTAGAAATTCTGAATATGAATCAGGCTAAAAGTAAAGTGACCTCCCTGCCTTTACGCTATGAGGAGCCGGAGTTTGATTTGCTGATCGGCCCGGAGGCCTATGAGGTATTCAGCTATCAAGACCAGAAATACCCCTTTTATCTGACCTTGAAAAAAGCTCTGAATACTGATCTGGTGCTAAAGGGTGACGAGCGTACCAATGGACTGCTGGTGATATCCGGGACAGCTGTGTTTGACTGCCAGTTTTTCCGTTATGAAAATCAATTGGGTACGGAATACCTCTTTGGTACTGTCTCTTGTCCGGGATTGGCCGAAATGCTGGCCAAGGGTAACCCGATTATCAGCGATGAACGGGAAGGTTTGAATCTGAAAGACCCCTTTGTAGCGGCTTTTGCAGAGGCGGTCAGTAAAATAATTGCCGATTATATCAAGAGAGAGCAAATCAGGCTCAGTCACTTTGATCATGCGACAACCTCCAAACGCACCCAAATTATGATTGAACACGTTTTGCAGCGGATGAACAAAATAGCTGTTGAAGATTTGGGTATTATCCTGCCGCCCGGTCCCGGCTCCGGCAAATATGGTCCGTTTGATACCGGCCGTCCTGCTGTGCTCCGCTTCAGTACACCTTTTTATTACAGGAAAGTCAATCATCCCTTTCATGTTGCCATGATAGTGGATCGGAATCAGATGCTGAACGAGGAGATCCTCTCTTTCGATTACAAACTGCCGGACAGTATTCGGGTAGAACCGCATATTGAGGGACTGGCTGTAGCAGATTTACCTGCCGACGGCCGTTTTGAATGGACAGTATCTGGCTCGGAAATTGGCTCCAAGGGCAGGATCGAGGTTACTTCCGGACCCTATAGCGCTTCCGGGGAAATTGTTATCGCCGAGAATTCCTCTGGCAAAGGTTATGGTCATGTCTCGGAAAAGCCTGCGGCACCATGGAATATGGATAATTCTGTGGACATGTTCAGAGGTTATGAATTGCGCAATCTCGAAAATGATATAGACAGAGCGGTCTATCAAGCTGAGGAGCGTCTGATCCTCATCAACACCGAAGCCCCGACAGTAAGACTTTATGTCAATGGCCAGGGACATTTTAAAGATGGAGCCCGTCTTTTGCTGGCGGAATTATTATTGGATGTCATTACAGACGAACTTGCCCGTCGTTATGTTGACAGGACAACACATAAGGGTCAAGCTGAGGCCTACAAACAGGCCAAACAGGATTTAGTGCGGCGGTATGGAGTGGAGGTTCATTCTATTCTTTTAGGAGAATAGGTATTGGAACAGTTGTTTTTAGGCAATAAGAAAAAAGCATTGAATTTTAAGGCGTTTCAATGCTTTTTTGTTAAAGAAAACGAATATCCAAAAATTTAAATTATATGTTCAAATACGCTTAGCTCAAAATAGTTAAAAAGCTAAGTTAATCAGCAATTTTACTATTATCTTCAAGTGCTTCTGCTTCGACAGGTTCTGTTTTTTCAGTAATTTCAATACTGACATTTTCAGTTTCAGCTTCTGATTTAGCAGATGCTGTCAATATTTTTGAGATTTTATTATTAATCAGGCCGGCGCTGAACAAAATAGCTGCAATACCGCAATAAACAGCAAGGGGTTCAAATATCCCCGGAAGTAATTGATTTGGGATTAATTGTTTAACAACTTCAGCGGAAGGATATCCTTGCTCGACATAGCGAGCAACATTATCTTTGAAGAGGATAATGTTATTAACCAAAGCCGCAATTGCAATAAGAAATATTCCTGTGGCAACTGTATATAATACAATTGAACTGCGAGGTAGCCGGGATTTTCCTGACATTTTGTTAGTGTTCATAATCATACGCCTCTTTCTTCTAAAAGATTGTATTGTAGCAATGCCTGCAGCAAACTACAAAAACTATTATAACCGATTTTTGACAGGAAGTTGAACAATTAACGAAACAATATATAATCTTTATCATTTCTTAAGGAAATATTGAGATTCTGCCATTATATTTTATCTGCCTAAAATTCTTGCTCAAGGTAATCCTGGTTTTCAAGACTGGAATTGAAAGAAGAGAGAAATTGGCTCAACAAGGAAAACAATCATGTATAATGAGTGGTACATATGATAAAATTACATAATAATAATTGATCAAGCTGGAGACATTAAATGCGAGGTGCATTTGGTCGTTTTCCTCGGATAGAGCAAAGATCGTAACCGGCCGGGAAAGGTCGGTTATTATCTTAATGAGGTGATTTTATGGATTCAGAGAAAACCTCAAGGCTTAAGAGGCCTGTTAATTCTATGCCGGGCTTTGCGAGAAATGCCCTGCTGGAGGGAAATTTAATGGACAGATATCACGCAAGACCACCTTATCAACAAAATGATTATATTGGCTGGATATCGAGGGCGAAACTTCAGAAAACACAAATAGAAAGATTAAAGCAAATGCTGGAAGAATTGAAACAAGGCGATAAATATATGAAAATGAATTAAAGGTCATAAGATAGCAGTGATGACAAGAAAACCAGCTAATAAATATATCTGATTTTTATAAGAATATTAGTACTGACAGGAGGAATAATAATGAAAATTTATGTGCATCTGGCGGAAGGATTTGAAGAAATCGAGGCGATTACTGTTGTCGATGTGCTCAGGCGAGCTGATCTGGCTGTGGAAACAGTCTCTGTAACCGGTATTAAGGAAGTTACAGGCAGCCACAAGATTACAGTCAGAGCAGATAGGGTTTTTGAAGAAATTGATTATGAAAAAGGAGTTATGATTGTAATCCCGGGTGGAATGCCCGGAACCACAAATCTGGAGAAACATAACGGCCTGATAGAAAAAATCAAGCTCTATGAGAAGCAGGGAAAATGGCTGGCTGCTATTTGTGCAGCACCTATGATATTTGGAAAGTTGGGTATTTTGAAGAATAAAACGGCCACAAGTTATCCCGGTTTTGAGGAGGAGTTGATAGGAGCAGAACTTTCTTCTGAACCTGTGGTCCAGTCGGACAAAGTAATTACTTCCTGCGGACCAGGAACAGCACTTCAATTTGCTTTTAAAATTGTAGAAGTATTGAAAGGTACCGAACAGGCAGATGTGCTTAAGGCAAGTATGCTGATCTGTTATTAATATTGTCTGGCTAGCTTGATATTTCTTTGAAGGAGCAGTATATTCATGAGGATTCCCCATACATCTGATTGGCATCTGGGCCGCTCCCTGGAGGGACGCAGCCGGCGGAGCCGGTAGTATAATCAAGCTGGAGAAGGCCCTAATTCTAATGCCAGTCTTTTGGCCGATAATCTATATTTCATAATGACCAGGGAAGAAAACTGTAAAAACATGACTATTAAAGAGATTATCCGGGAGATATCAGACCTGTCGGATATTGTTTACTTTTCGGCCCGTAAACTTGGTTGTGTCCGCGGCGGCGGGATCTGTCTGAACGACAAAGATATTTACAGCAAGATGTCTGAGCTGTTACCTTTGTTTGAAGGCTTTTTGACCTATGGCGGGATGTCAGTGCGGGAGATGGCAGCCTTAACAGTTGGCTTGGAAGAAACATTGGATTTCGAGATGGTCAATCAGGGGCCTCAGTTCATTGCCTATATGGTTGAGGAACTTCAGAAAAAAAATGTACCAGTTGTGACTCCAGCCGGTGGTTTGGGTTGCCATCTCGATGCCCGGAGATTTCTTGATCATGTTCCCCAAACACAGTATCCGGCGGGGGCTTTGGGAACAGCGCTCTTTATAGCCGGCGGTGTCCGCGGGATGGAACGTGGTACTCTCTCCGAGCAGCGGGATGAAAACGGGAATGAAATATTATCGAATATGGAGCTTTTGCGTTTGGCAATGCCCAGACGTGTCTTCACTCTTTCCCAGGTGAAATATGCTGTGGATAGGATAGGTTGGCTTTATGAAAACCGAAAGCTGGTAGAGGGCTTGATTTTCGACCAGGAACCTAAAGTTCTGCGCTTTTTCCTGGGAAGATTAAGACCTGTTTCCGATTGGCAGCACAAATTGGCAGCTAAGTTCAGGGCGGATTTTGGAGACAGCTTGTAATAACAGCAAACAGCAATCTGAAGAGTATTTTCAGAAATTAAAACACAACTTGAATTAAAAACACAACTTGCCTGAAGCCTGGAAACAGACCTGAGCAAGTTGTGTTTGTTTATGTTCTATTTATTTAGGGCTTGCTAAAGATTGAAAA
>DDXI01000111.1 GCA_002347475.1 Peptococcaceae bacterium UBA2264 | reverse complement strand
GTAAGTCATTTGTAATTCCTCCTAAAAATTCTTATTATTTTGTAACTATACCAATTCCTTTTGGGCCCTTTTTGCCATCTGTTGCCAGAAAATCAACGGACATTCCTTCACGCAGCTGATTGAAATCGGGTGTTATAACCCCTTGCGCATGAAAAAAATAATCTATGCCATCATCACCGGTTATAAAGCCGAAACCCTTACCAGGGATGATTGCCTTGATATATCCGCTTTGAGTTTGCTTGTCGTTCTCTTTTTTGGCTTCTTCCATTTGCTTTCTCCTTTCTTCTTTGATAATCGGGGGATGATATCACTCCAAAGGGGCCACCCCCCTCCAGTTTTCCAGAATCATCTTCAGTCGAAGACGTTCTCGCCTTGTCACAAGATCCTCAACCACTGAAGAGAAACTGTTTTTAAAACCCTGCAGGCCTTTCTGCCTATAGAAGTTTGTTGCCTGATCCAGCCTGTATTCTTTTGACATCAGGCGAACTGTTCCGGTGTGACGGATCTTGCCCAGGGAGCGGGTGAGCGTGTTCTCTATCTCCCTGACTTTCAACTTGCGCAGGCTGGCGATATCAGCAATCTTACGGCCATAGAAGAACCGGTCCTTAAATACTGCCTGCTCTATCGGATCCAGTTTTTCAACTTCGCCGAATATCTTCTGACAATCCTCAGACCGGGCAACCTCTTCGATTAGATCGTCGAATTGGTACTTTAAAGATTCATCCTGAATACTGTCTCCCAGAGTGAGGTCAGTCTCTCCGCCTGTGGAAACCGGCTGGCTAAGTGATAAGGCTCTATGTACCGGATCCCGGGCCTGCTTATTGGTCCTTATCCCCAGGACATCCCGGCAGGCGCTCTTCAAGTGGTTAGAGAGAAATGTCGTAAAGGTACAGCCGCTGGCTGTGTCGTAATCGTCAACAGCTTCCATCATTGCCAGGAAACCTGCTTGAACCAGATCATCCAGTTCGATTCTGCTGCTGCCATCTTTCGGCAGATAACTTTTGGATACGATCCAGATAACCAGCTTTTTGACCTGTTCCCATAGCTCGCCTGTAAGATTGCTTTGCCCGGCCTTGATCAACTGGACCAATTCCTCATTGGACATATTGCCAAAAACCCCCTAAACCGTTAATATTAAGTTATAGGGTTCTGCTCGTCTGATTGCGCGTCAGGCGGGCTATTTTTTGCCCCAGTCTCTCAGGTTTTCTTCATCGTATTTGTCAAAATAACACTGCAGGGCTCGCCTTATATTAGCCTGCGTCCAATCAATGAAGTCTTCGCGAAGCTCCGGCCGGTCCGCAATGTATTCCAGATCAACAGTTGATAAAATTTCGATATGTTTTTTAATCTTTTCCATTTTTATTGCCTTCTTTCTGTTGGTAATTTTTGAGTGATTTCATATCTATTTGACCTTAATAAATCAACCTGATCTATAATCGAACCTATTTCTGCCAGAACTTGATTAAGCAGCAACAACTCCCGCTCGCCTTCCTGTTCTCCAGTGGTCTTGTGTCGAAGAAAATGATCATATCGCATTTCTAAATCTGATTTGCCTGCGCCTAGTTGGGTAACGGGTGTTCGTCTTAACTTTGTAAACCATTTGTTCATAAATCCACCTCATTATTTTTCCTCAAAATAATTATTCTTATGTCAATTTGAGATCCTTTTCAGTCAGTACAGAATCTACAGAATATACAAAATGATCCTTAGAAATCAATTCTGTAGATTCTATATATTGTGTATGCCTGGATTAACTTCAAATATGGGCGAAGGTTTACGCCCAGCTTTGCTGTTATCCTGTTGAGTATTCTTTTCGCAAATGTAATTACGCTCAATCAGTATTGCAAGCGGCCCGTCTAAGTCCTCGACTCTTTTAAATATTCCCTGCAGTTCATTATGCAGCAACCGTTTCTGAAATTCGGTTTTACCTTTTTTGTTTATCCATTTGAGGATCTTCTTTGCCCTCTCCTGATTTTGGTCTGCTCCCATGAAGCTGAATGCTGCCTTCGCGTGTGGCGTTAAATAATCACGAGCTAATTTAATAGCCTTTGTTGCTGTATCCGCAGAAATTAAAGAATTGTGCATAGGATAACACTCAGCCACATGCAGAAGACCCATTATCCTGGCTGCTGCGCCTGCTAATTTGCTAGCCCAATCTGCAAGTACATCCAACTCGCCGAATGGTTGCAATTTGGGTTCAATCCATGCTTCAAATTCCCGAAAAATGATATCCGCTTCATTTGATAACCTTAATATTTCAGGCTCAGACGGCAAAGAAATTGACAATAATTCTTGAATTTTGCCGGTGTATTCCTGATAAACATTTGGGTGGACTGAATTCGGTTTCAAGTCCCGATACCCTACATTCGACGTGGGAAGAGAATAAAGAAATCTTGCCAATAAACCCCGGCCCCGGAATGTCTGCCGATCAGCCAGGCCATCCAGTACGGTCGGCTGTATCGCTAATCCTAAACTGACTGCTGGAGATTCCAGGTAGATATTACTGCGCCCTATTCGCTCGACACTTAAGGAATCACCCGCATGACCCTTTAAGTACACATCAATATTGGGTATTCCACTTTGATAACGACCATTTAAAATATCAAAGATACCGCCTTCTGAACTTAGTATGCTAATTCGTTCCCCCTGATTAAACAAGATTTTTGCTACCGCCTCAGGTGTAGAATCGTCAATTATAAGTTTGGGCAAAAAAGCCATTGGCATCTGCTCTAGTTTGACCATGAGTTCAGCTGCTTCTTGTGCGCATTGTTCGGAGTTGAATAAATCTTTGGCTTTAATCGAGTCCTGCTGAAGTCTTTGGATGCGACCCTCAATTATTTTTCTATCATTTTCCAGGGTCTTAACATCTGGTAAGAGGCGCTCAGTCTCTTTTTTCTCCCATTGGAAAATGGGCTTTATCACATCGCTGAATACCGCACTCTTCCGAGACCCTGGAGGCATTGCAACAGTGGTCCATATATTTAAAGGTTCTTCCCAGCCGGGACGTAATTCTATTTTGATTTTTTTTGCCAGCGCCGTGCTAAGCACAGGTAGAATTAACATTCCAACAAGGTCGGTGGGTGTCTGTGTCGCTTCTGATTCAGACTTAGCGAATTCAGCAATTTCTTCAGGAAAAATACCCAATGGAAAAGGAGGCAGAGAATCATTACCTGAGAACGGCATAATTTCGCCCCACGTTCTACACCCTACACAATATATAGAAT
>DDXI01000182.1 GCA_002347475.1 Peptococcaceae bacterium UBA2264 | reverse complement strand
GCAGTCTGCGGGCAAATTCTCCAATACCCATATTAGCATAACAATAAACCCTGGGGACCAGCAGGGGATCAGCACTGTTGGCCCAACCTCTTTGAGTAGTAAAAGCCATCAGATAACCGGCTTCCTCCACCTTCTGTATAATATCAGCATTATAGTCACCAAAAGGATAAGCGAAAAATCTGACCGGCCGGCCTAAACGCTTTTCCAAGGTATCCCTGGCTTCCTTAAGCTCAAGATCCAGTTCAGCGGCAGAGAGCTTGTCTTTAAGAAGATGCGGATGGCTGATGGTATGACCCTCTATTTGCCAGCCGTTATCCGTCAGCTCCTGCAATTGATCCCAGGACATAAACCCTTTGCCATCGATATAGCTTGTGACTGCAAATACTGTTGCCGTATAACCGTATTTTTTCAGAATAGGAAAAGCATTAGTATAATTATCCTCGTAACCATCATCAAAGGTGATAACTACCGGCTTTTCAGGAAGTGTCCCAAGAGCATAATAAAACTGAAATAGCTGGGCCAGGCTCACCACCTGATAACCATTATGAGATAAATAGCTCATTTGAGACTCAAACTGTTCCGGAGGAATACGCAACTCATTTCCAGGCTCATTCAGAATAGAATGATAATAGAGTACCGGAATAGCCTGAGAGCGTATTTCCGGGATTTCCTGAGGTGTTTCCTGAGGTGCAGACGTATCGGCAAAAGCTGAAGAAGCTGTTGTCGGCTTATCCTGCTCCTCTGATAAATCCGGATTTTGGGAGAGAGTATCGTAGGCCGGAAAACAGCCACTGCTTACCAGCCCGAAAATAATTCCAATAAGCATGAGGCTTATTATCCTGACTATTTTTCCTTTCACCTCTGCCCCTCCCTTAATGATCATTAACCTAACATTCCTTCGCAGGAATCGGACCTCTGGAAAGCGCAACTTTGCCGGTACGGACAATTTCAATAATGCCGTGACCCTCAAGCACCTGACATAAAGCATCGATCTTACTTTCCTTGCCGGAAAGTTCAATAACCATAGTTTCAGGATTGACATCCACTATTCTGGCTCTGAATATCTGGACAATATTGACTACATCTGAGCGGTTATCCAAACTGGCTTTGACCTTGATCAGCGCTAATTCCCGGTGAAAAGAATCGGTTGCGGTCAGATCAATAATTTTGATGACATAAATCAGTTTGGATAACTGGTTGACCACCTGTTCCAGCTCGATCTCGTCACCTTCAACCACAATTGTAATCCTGGTTGTTTCCTTTTCTTCCGTATAACCGGCAGTGATACTTTCAATATTAAAGGCCCGACGGCTGATCAGTCCCGAAATATGAGTTAGGACACCCGGTTTGTTTTCTACTAAAACTGCAAGTGTATGCTTCATTTTATTATCCCCCCATGACCATCTGATCCAAACGAGCACCTGGCGGAACCATCGGCAGGACGTTCTCTGTCTCAGGTATCTGGATGTCCACAACAACCGGCCCGGGAATAGCCATGGCAGCTTTCAGGGTTTCGTCAAGTTCCGACGGTTCGCTGATACGCATGCCCACAACACCCATGGCCTCTGCCAATTTCACAAAATCAGTGTGTCCCTTAAGACGGGAATGAGAATAGCGACCCCCATAAAACATCCTCTGCCACTGGGCAACCATTCCTAAAACCTGATTGTTAAAGATAAGCACTTTAACCGGCAGTTCATAGTTGGCTGCTGTCGCCAGTTCCTGACAATTCATCATGATACCGCCGTCTCCAACAAACAGGATAACAACTTTTTCCGGACATCCGGTTTGGGCACCCAAAGCAGCCGGTAAACCATAACCCATAGTGCCAAGTCCGCCGGAGGTCAGCAAGGATCTCGGTTCTTTAAAATTAAAATACTGGGCTATCCACATCTGATGCTGCCCAACATCAGTAACTATTATTGCTTCACCCTGTGTTAATTCATTGACTTTTTCAATGACTGCCTGGGGCATTACCTGTTCCTCATTCAGTTCATAAATCAAGGGCTGCTCACTTTGCCAGGCAGCAACCTGCTTGATCCAGGGCTCAATCTGTACATTCCAGACAGCTTTTGCCGCCACTATTTTTTGATTAAGGGCAGGTAAAGACCACTTCAAGTCTCCTATTACCCGAATAAAGGCCAGGACATTTTTATTTATTTCAGCAGGATCGATATCAAAGTGCACGACCTTGGCTTTAGGAAGAAATTCGGCGACAAGTCCGGTTACCCGGTCATCAAAGCGCACTCCAATCCCCAGCAAGAGATCACATTCTGTAGTTGCCATATTGGCCGCATAGGTCCCGTGCATACCGACCATGCCCAGGTTCAGAGGATGATCTGAGGGGATACAGCCCAAGCCCATAAGGGTAGTAATTACCGGAAAACCGGTCAGAGCGACTAATTCTCTCAGCGTCTGGGCAGCATCAGCCAGATTTACTCCGCCCCCCACAAAGATTAAAGGTTTCCTGGCGGCTTTCATTTCCTCCAGAACATTTTCAATTACATCTATTTCTCCCTCGAACAAGGGATGGTAGCCCCGCAGCTGAACTTTTTCCGGATAGTGATAATCCAGGGTTGCTGCAAACACATCTTTAGCTATATCTACGACCACAGGACCAGGCCGACCGGTACGGGCAATATAGAAGGCCTCCTTAAGCACTCTGGGTAAATCCTCAACTTTTTTCACCAGATAATTATGTTTGGTGACAGGGGTTGTAATACCACAGATGTCCGCTTCCTGAAATGAATCCCGGCCTATCAGGGAAACCGCAACTTGCCCTGTTATTGCCACCAAAGGAATAGAATCCATATATGCTGTTGCAATACCTGTGACCAGGTTAGTTGCTCCAGGGCCGGAAGTCACAATACAAACCCCCACCTTGCCTGTTGCCCTGGCATAACCATCGGCAGCATGTACTGCTCCTTGTTCATGTTTTGTAAGAACATGGTTAGTATTGGCCTTGTAAAGAGCATCATAGAGAGTCAAAACTGCCCCCCCGGGGTAGCCGAATACTACCTCCACTTTTTCTTCTTTCAGAGATTCGATGATTGCCTCTGCTCCAGTCATTATCAAACTAATGGTCCTCCTGTTTCTTAGTATGGTTTCTGAATTTGACAGGACATAACTGTCAAATTCAGCATAATTTCAAGCTTATTATAAGCATATCAATGAATTGGGATTATTTCAAAATAAAATTCATATAATTATATAAAAAAAGCCAAAGTAAATCAAATTATTTACCTTGGCTCAGGAACAGAGTCGATATTAGTATGATTCTGCAGAAAATTATTAATTCCAAAACCGGCAAAGAAAGCTTAAGCCATTTCCAGATCTTTTACTCCTTGATAAATAAGATCAAAAAGTTCCTGGATATTCTCCTCCTCCACACAGGAAAAAGCAATGCGAATATCACCATTTCCGAGAGCAATAATACCTACCCCATATCGCTCCAGCAAGTGCTGCCGTAATCTTTCAGCATCATTTTTCTTGAGTTTAAGACACATAAAATAGCCGGAGTTGAAAGGATAATAATCCCAGGCGTCCTGGTATTTGTTATTATTCAGGATCTCTTTTACTTTTAAGGCCCGCTGTTTTAAAATATCATATTTTTCTTGTTTTTGAGCTAAATAATCCGGAGATTTTAAAGCCTGCAGAACAAATGTCTG
>DDXI01000172.1 GCA_002347475.1 Peptococcaceae bacterium UBA2264 | reverse complement strand
TCAATCTTTAGCAAGCCCTATTTAATTGTGACCGATACCATCTTTGAGGGTCCCGGGGCCAGAATCCAGCTCTCTTTTCTCAGTCTGGCCCTGATAACAATAGTTTTGACAGCCGGCACATTTCTCTTGGGAAGGAGGAAAGCCCCATGATTATCACGGCCAATAATTTCAGGCGGATGTTCAAAAAAAAGCTGGCCATTCTGCTTATCGTTCTCATTCCGGCTCTGCTGCTCTTGCTGGCCAATTCATCAGTATTTTCCGGTGATAAAAAACTGAAAGTCGGTATTTCCGATCAGGATCAGACAGCTCTTACGGCGCAGCTTACCGCTAAACTGGCTGACCAGACCAGGATCAAACCTCTGCCAGCAGAAGAGATTCCCAATGAATTATTCAATTCCAAGATTGATTATGCTCTGGTTGTGGAGAAAGGCTTTACGGCCAAATTGCTCACTGGTGAAGATGTGGCCCTCAAGGGCTATTATCTGCGGGATGCTGTCCAGACTTTGCCTGTCCAGAAGTATGTGGACACTTACATTACTTCAGCCAAAGAAATTGCCCGCACTGCCGGCAAGGGAGAACAAGAATTTTATGAAAGCCTGCAACTTTTCAACAATTCCAGGACGCAGTTTGACTACCAAGTTATAAGAGCCGACGAGAAGCAGAAATCTTACTACATCTTGGGAGCCGTCCTGGAAATTATCCTGGTAACAATTCTTATGCTGACAACTTTGATTCAGTCGGACAGGGAAAACAAGACTTTCGTGAGGACGCTCATAGCGCCGGTAACCCTGAGAAGTTATATGTTCCAGAATGTTCTAAGCTTTCTGTTGGTTGCCGTAATCCAGGTAACCCTCATCTTTGTGCTATTAAAATATATAATCGGCATTTATCTGGGGAGTTCAGTTTGGCTGATGTATCTGCTTTATCTGAGCGCTGCCGTGCTAGCCGTTTCTCTAGGCGTAGCCGTGAACGCCTTTACCCGAAATGTTGTCCAGGCCTCTTTTACCGGGATATTTATTTCCTTTCTCCTCGTTACGCTCGGCGGCAGCCTTTGGGAACATGAGCAGGCCACAGCCCTGCTGAGAAATATCGGGAAATTTACCCCTGCTTACTGGATTATGGAGGGGGTAAGCAAAGTGTTGAAGGGAGAGGGCTTGCTTGCTGTCGGCGGGGATATAGGGCTGGTTCTTTTATTTGCCTTGGTGTTTTTCTTACTGGGAACCTGGAAGAAAGAAGATGTTGCCCGCTGAAAGGTCAGGGTAACTGCCGCCATCCTGGGGCTTTATCCAGTTATTTACGTATTTNNGGGAAGGAGTATCTTAAAATATGTGGAATGTTAGAAGATGATCTGACTGGGATATTTTATCAGGGCATTGAGTTTGGGGCTGTTATGAAATATTTATTCAAGTTTCTTTTTCTCAGCTACTTCATGGTTTTACTGATAACCGGCGGCGAGGTATCCTACGCCTCCGTACTTGTTTTTGTCCTGGCAACAGCGCTTAATATCTTTATGGCGAGATTCCGGGATTCTGTCTCTCTGGCAAGCGCTTCATTTGTCCTCATCTGCGCGGGCATTTATCTGGACAGGAATTTCAGCTTTTTACTCTGTATTCCTTTGTTTGATTTGACTACCCAAAAAGCCTATCTCAGCGCTCTGCCGGTTTTTTTAACAGGCCTATATTTGGCCTGGGCATCCGGGCTGGCCCCGCTTGTTCTGCTCCTGGGCCTGAGCCTCCTCCTGGGTTTCGTCCTACGCCATGCTGCTGAAAAGGAAGCGGTCTACACGAACAGACTGGATGAAGAAAGAGGTTTAAGGTATGAGTTGGAGGTAAGCAAAACCAGGTTGCTTCAGGCTTCACGCGATATCGCCCACTTGACTGAAGTCAGGGAGAGAAACAGAATTGCCCGGGAAATTCACGACAATTTAGGTCACAGTATCGTGGGCATTCTCATTCAGCTGCAGGCTGCCCAAAAGCTCTTGGGCAGGGATGACAGAAAAGCCGGAGATATTTTGGCTAAATCCATCAACGCCCTCTCTGAGGCCTTAACCCTGCTGCGCCATACCGTGCATAACCTGAAACCTCAGGAAACTTTGGGGGTGGAATATATTGAGAGCATCATTGCTAATTTCTGTTTCTGCCCGGTCGCTCTGCAGTTGCACGGAGACTTTGGCTTGCTGAGCGCTAATCACCTGGAAATGGCCGGGGCTATAACGAAAGAAGCCCTGACCAATGCGGCTAAATATTCGCAGGCAACCAGGATCGAGATCGCCCTGGATAGCAACGAAAAATACCTGAGGCTGAGTATCAGGGACAACGGGGTAGGCTGCGCGAAATTACAGGAGGGTTTGGGGATCAGCGGAATGAGGGAAAGGGTCCGTAATCTGGGCGGGATAATCTCCCTCAGTTCGCAGGACGGTTTCCTGATAGTCTGTATTTTGCCTCTGGAGCAGGGAGGAGGTGTGCTCAGTTGAAAATTCTGCTTGTCGATGATGATGCCTTAGTAAGGGAAGGTCTGGAGATAATCCTGGGCCTGGAGCCCGATTTCCAGGTTGTGGGGACAGCCGGCAACGGGCAGGAGGCTTTGGCAGTCTGCCGCCGGGAAAAACCGGACCTGGTGCTGATGGATATCAGGATGCCGGTCATGGATGGGGTGCTGGGCACCAAACTTCTGAAAAACCATTTTCCGGAGATTAAAGTCGTCATTCTGACAACCTTTAAGGATGACGAATTTATTAAGGAAGCCTTGAGAAGCGGAGCAGAGGGTTATATCTTAAAAAATCAGCCTGCCGAGAGTATCATCGAGAGTCTGAGGATGGTGGCTAAAGGGAATATTGTGCTGGAACGGGCAGTGGCCCAGGCTGTTTCCTCCATGTTAAAGGAAGGGAAAAAAGCAGCTCCTGAACTAGCGGATCTCTCCCAGCGGGAACTTGCAGTCCTTAAATTAGTTGCCGAAGGCTTGTCCAACAGGGAAATTTCCGCCAGGATCAGCTTAAGCGAGGGGACGACCAGAAATTATGTCACTGTTTTACTGGAAAAGCTGGACTTAAGGGACAGAACCCAGCTGGCCATTTTCTATATCAGAAATTGTGAATGATATTGCTAAGGCGGTGAAGATCGCGGGGGAGGGATAACAGCTATGACTATTGAGATTTACTATTTTTCAGGCACTGGGAATTCTCTGGTTATTGCCAGGGATCTTGCCTGTCATGCTTCGCCTGGTGTCCGCAAAAGGCTATATACGGAGGTATATTAGGCAATAAATCCGAACGGTATCACCATCCCGATGTTAAAATGGGTGAAATATTGAACCATAATGAAGTTTAAGAGGAATTAAGAGGAAAACAAAGTCGATCTTAAGTTTTTTTACAAGTACTGGACAAAGTACGAGAGCAGTTTTAAACTGCTCTCGTACTTTTATCAGATTATTATTAAATTCTAATCCGGCACTTTCTCGTTCTG
>DDXI01000113.1 GCA_002347475.1 Peptococcaceae bacterium UBA2264 | reverse complement strand
TTATTCCGCCCAATTGAACCCGATCCCCAGGGCGGTAAAATTTCCCCAAAGTGGCAGCCGTCCAGCCTGCAAAGCTGGCAATAATCTCCTGGAGAGCGAAGGCAATACCAACCCCGATAGCACCTAAGAAAACCGCTAAACCTCCCAGCTGATCACTATATATGGCTAAAACCATAACAAAACTAAATATGTAAGTGAAATTTTTAATCCATTTCCTGACGTGAAATCTGGTTTCACCGTCTTCGATATAACGTCTGGTGGAAGCCCGCGCCAGATATCCTATGAAAAATATCAACATGACTGTGATAATTGAGAAAGCCAGTTTTTTCACGAATGGATTGGCTAGCAGAGATGACACATAGTCCTGCACAGCAACTCCTCCTCTGTTGATTCGCCTTATCAGTTACTATACCTGATCCTTGAGGACTTATTTCATCATCATGGATAATTCTGAAGATGAATATAACTAAAAATATTTTTTAGTTATATTCATATATAGTCTTTTATGCAGCTTAAAGGTATTATCTGTCATTTTTTTGTTTTGTATCCCAATCATCAAATAAAAGGCTGATTATCCTGCCATATTTCCTAAAGTAATTTATCCTAACGTATAGCCGTTTATGTCAGGTAATTAAATTAAATAGTAATAAATCAGCCCACAATTCTATGCTATTCGAGAAATGTGGGCTTTAAATAATTTAATATTTTATTTAATTAAGTTGTGCAGGTTAATGTTGGCCTCCAAACCAGCTTTTATTTATAGATTCGCCAGGAGATCCTGCATCTGCTGCATAACTCTTGTCATTGTAGTAATACGGAGTTGTTGCTCTGTTCTGATGTTATTCATCGCGCTGTTGGCATCTTCTATATCTGCCTGCAACCGTGCCTGGTTCATCATCTGCACCTGCTCCTGAATTTTTCCCTGGTGTTGCAGCATGATTTGTTCCCGCTCCTGCTGCAGCATCTGGATACCTGCTTGAATCCGGTTCATTTGTTCCGCGGTGATATTTTCTCTGATTTGTAGCCTGGTTTGAATTTTTAGCCTTAATTCTTCGGAATAATCTCTGATCTGCGTTCTGAGCCGGGTAGTTTCCTGCGTATTAATGCGAATTTGCTCGCGGCAGTTTTCCATATCCCGAAGTCTGGCTTGATAGCCTTCCCCGTACCCTTTCCCGTCAAAAGCTACATCAGTATCCTGGACATCCTCCAGGTTATTTACGCTGTTTACCATATTTTCAGCTGCATTGTTTAGTCCATTATAATTTACAGTTTTCGAAGGATAAAGCAAATTTGTTACTGTAACGTCATTAACAACTCCTGGTCCGCCAAGAACACTGATCGTTTGGATTTTGTTTCTGATGATGAATTGCAAAACGCCTTCATCTGCATACGGACCTGCCTGGAGCATTCCGGGCACATATAATATTCCCGTATTATGTCTTGCCGCCAGCACTGCACCTGTAATTGCATCCGGAAAATCAAGCCCTGTGGCGATAAATATTTCCTGAGGTGAAACGGCAAAGTGGTTGGCAACTTCGACTGCTGTAGCGTATCTGTCGGCCCCGCCCAGTCTGACCGGTGCTGGAAGTTCTCCATAGACTTTTTCACCAATGGCTCCCGTCCACCCGATGACAAAAGTATTGCGTATATTGTGCCTTGCCAAGGCAGCATCAGTATTTGCCGGAATATCATCATTCTCCGTCATCAGGATAGGATATCCTTTTGCTGCCGCATAAGAAGCAACAGACAGCGCATCCGGGAAGTTATACCCGTTCACAATAACCGCAGTATTCGTTTCCGCAGACATGACCCGGGCAGCGATTTCTGCTGCTGTACCAAAGCGATCGCTTCCGCTGATCCTCTCAACGATTATCCCAAGTTTTTCCAGTTCATTCACTACTATTTCCGAAATGGCTCCGGTTCCGCCGAGGATGATTACTTTCTTTGCTTGGAGTCTTTGTATTTCTTGAATATCTGCCTCCGGAAGGTTCGCTGTCAAAGTAAGCAAGATGGGGGCATTCAATTTATTAGCCAAGGGAACTCCTGCCAAGGCATCGGCAAAATCATCGCTTCGGGCTAATACAACAGTATCTGCTTTTTCCCAACCAGACCGGCAGACTGCCGCAGCTGTTTCAAAACGGTCTGATCCATAATAATTGTTGAGATTACTGACGGCATGTATTTCCTGTGTAAGCTGAGTTTCTGTGAGATCTGCAGAAAATGCTGTGGCCGGTACCAGCAGTATCGAAAGTATTAATACTAATGTGAAGACGGTTAATTTTTTCGTTTGAATTACTGGCATTTTATCCACTCCTCTCTTTTCCAACCCCTTATAACCTTTAGCTTTCAGAATATTCCATCATCTATTGATTTTAGCATAATTTGTTATTACATTCCACCCTTTTCCCTGCCGTTATTTTCACTTTTCTTAACGCACAGCCGGATAAGTGAATCTACCTGGATTTTCTTAAGTTTTCTTGCAAAATTCAGGTAGAGAAAAGCAATGCTCAATTATTTTTTCGTTAACGAAATGCGTATCGATTTGCTTGACTTTAGCGCTTACTTCTGAACGCTTACTACGAATGGGTTAAAACAAGAAAAACCAGAACAGAAGCCAGGCTGAGTATCTTTGATTATATTGAAAAATTTTGTAATAGAGTCCGGTTGCATTCTAAACTTGGATACCGATCCCCAGAAAACTTTGAAAATGAGAGAATTTCAGCGTAACCACGTGTCTGCCGGAGGGTAGGCAGGTCGAGTATCAATGAGCCTATATCATGAGACACAGATTTGAAGATCTAAGTTATACTAAGATTATAAGGAAGAGAACAAAATATTCTATTGAGTTAAAAATGGAGGCAAATATGCATATATCCAATGGGGTTGAATTGTTAGAGTTATCGGCAAATATCAGGGGAATAACTGTTAAACTTTATCCAACAATTATTAAAGATAGCGATACAGTAATCCTGGTAGATACCGGATACCCAGGGCAGTTATCGCAAATAAAAAAAGCGATGGAGAAATCCGGCGTACCATTCCCCAAACTCAACAAGATAATCCTTACCCACCATGATTATGATCATATGGGTGTCCTTCCCGATATTCTGAACGAGATGCCTGTGGAAGTAATAGCTCATATTGAAGAGAAACCATATATTGATGGAACAAAGCGGTCAATCAGGTTTGACCCACAATGGGTAGAGCAACTTAAGTCAAAACATTACAATAATGATGAAACGAAAGGAGATAGTAAAATATTTGAAGCTTTTTTTGAAAACACCAAAATCAAGGTAGACAAAACAGTAACTGATAATATGGAATTACCCTACTGCGGAGGAATCGCTGTGATCCATACTCCTGGGCACACTTTAGGGCATATCTGTCTTTATCTGAGACAAAGTAAGACACTTATTGCCGGAGATGAACTGGTTTTGAGTGGTGGAATACTTAAAAAAACTCTTCATTTTTTTGATTACGATTCGGACTTAAGCAAAAAGTCACTGAAAAAGCTCACAGAGTATGATATTGAAACGGTCATCTGCTATCACGGCGGCTTGTACAGGAAAAACGTCAATCAGCGTATTGCTGAATTGGCAGCTGCGACCCATACCTGATTTGGCAGACAAAGATGTGTTAGAGTCAAATCATTAGCCTTGCATTAAAATA
>DDXI01000049.1 GCA_002347475.1 Peptococcaceae bacterium UBA2264 | reverse complement strand
CTTGACTTTTTATAGCTGGTCTTATTACGTTTCTTATTATATATCATTTAATTCCAGTTGTTCCAGATGACTCTTTAAATAAAAAAGTTAACAACGCACTGGGTAAACCAATGCGTTCGTTAACAACTTGAAAAAGATATATTCTTAAGAATATATCTCAGATATCATCCTTAAGAGGATTTCTTGATATAATCAGGTGCCAGATTCATTTTCAGCTCTATAATGTCCATTTTGACGTTTTTATCAATATTCAAAAAGGTGTTCTCAAACAGATGATACATTTCAATGTTTTCTTTTAAGATATCTGCGGTAAAGTAAAGCAAACCCTGTCTCCTGGCCAGATAAGTCAAATAAAGCAGTAATTGCCTGCCAACCCCCTGATTTTGATAGGTATCTGTGACCACGAAAGAAACCTCGGCATTATAGCTGTCTTTCAGAATCAAATACTGCCCCATGCCAATGACTTTTTCTTTCTCGCCTTCTTTTACTATCGCCAGAATTACCATTTCTTTAGTATAATCTATAACCTCGAATTCCTGGATCCGCGTGTGCGGCATATCAGGACGGATCGAATTAAAGCGCAGGTACATGCTGTTGCTCGTCAGGGAATAAAAGAAATCTTTTAAGAGAGGTTCATCAGTAATTTTTACTGGCCGCAAAAAGATTTCCATCCCGGTTTTTGTAGTCCGGTACATTTCCAGATGTTCGGGATACATCCCCTTCTCCCCCGGGATAAACACCTGGTCATGATAAACCAGATTCAGTTTTTTAGCTTCTTCGATCAGCCAGGGACGGAATTTGGGATGGGCAATGGCTATCAATTCCATCGCTCTCTCCCTGTAATTCTTGCCATACAGGTAGGCAATCCCATATTCGGTAACCACATAATGAATATCGCCGGCGTGCAGGCTTACCCTGGCACCTTCCTTCATGAGAGGAACTATCCTCGAGACGGTATCGTTCATGGCAGTTGATTTGACGGTCAAAATCGTCTTGCCATTACGGGCTAAGTTAGCGCCTCTGGTAAAGTCGGTCTGACCGCCGATCCCACTGTATATTTTTTTACCCAGGGATTCAGCGGTTGTTTGGCCGATCAGGTCAATCTCCAGAGCGCTGTTGATGGCAACCATGTTGTCATGCTGGGCAATAATGAGCGGATTATTGGTATAGTCGATCCTCTTGAATTCTATTTCCGGATTATCATAAATATAGTCGTAGGTTTCTTTTTTGCCCATGCAAAAAGAAGCTATGGTTTTTCCGACATTGATTTTTTTGCGGGAGTTATCAATCACCTTGTTTTTCATTAGCTCGACAATACCATCACTTAACAGCTCGGTATGAACACCAAGGTGTTTTTTGTTCATAAGGTTGGATAAAATTGCGTCAGGCATCAAGCCGTAGCCCACCTGGATAGTATCGCCATCCTGAATTAAACGGGCGACATATTGCCCTATTTTTTGGCTAACCAAGGCGTCTGGTTTGGTAATATTTTCTAACAACGGTTCATCATAGGGCAGGATATAATCAACATCATCCAAATGGACAAACCCATCTCCATGCACCCAGGGCATATTAGAATTGATTTGGACTATGACGAGAGAAGCTGCTTCAATTGCAGACTTGACAATATCGACGCTTACTCCCAGGCTCATGTAACCCTGAGAGTTTGGCGGTGAGGTCTGGATCAGGGCTATATCGATAGGCACTAATCTGCGTCTCATCAGGTCGGGTATCTCGGAGATGAATACCGGTGTATAGTCAACAACTCCCTTGTTGATTGCATCCCGGTTATTGCTGCTGATAAAAAAGGAGTTATGGCGGAAATTGATTTTGAATTTCTCTTCGGTATAAGGAGAGACCCCCAGGTTCCAAACGTGAATTATCTCCGCATCGAAGATGGCTTTGGGGTTTGACTTGATATAATTGATCATGGATCTTACCAGATACTGCGGCTCGCCGCAACCCGTGCCTACGAAAATTCTGTTGCCGTGCTTGATATTCCTGAACATTTGTACCGGTGAAACAAGCTTTTTGGGATAAGCCGTTTTTACTTCGTCAATAGACATGATTCTTTTGCTATCTGGATACATAATCTCCACAACCTCTTTTTTTCTTACTTATTTTCTTACTTACTTATTTTCTTACTTAAAATCTTTTCTGATGGTTAGCGGATTTCCGGAATATTCTCAGATATTGATCTTCCTGCAGAAGACACTGCTGCCCTATTACAGACAGTTTTCAGAACAGTATAATTCAAACTATTCTGAATTCCATCATACCATATGATCACAATTCTGCCCATAAAAACATGACTCTTAAAGCGTTTCCAGTCCCTCCAGGTGATTTTTCAGATCAAACAGATATTCGAGAGCTTGGCGGGGAGACATTTCCTCGAGAACCAGAGCTTCGATTTCCCGCAGGAGCGGATGGATTTCCGGTTCTTCAAAAAGTGTAATCTGAGCAGCTTTATCCGGAAGAGTGGAATCCCTTAATTTCCCGGAGTTTGTCTCAAATTCATGTAAAAGCATTTTGGCGCGCTTCAGCAATTCTCCCGGCAAGCCGGCCAGTCGGGCTACCTGAATACCGTAACTGCGGTCAGCCCGGCCAGGTAATATTTTATGCAGAAAGATAATATCATCATGGTGTTCTTTAATCCCCACATGCAGGTTGAAAACTCCCGGCATTTGCTCTTCCAGTCCTGTCAACTCATGGTAATGGGTAGCAAACAGGGTTTTAGGCTTCAGATCGGGTCTTTGCGCGAGATACTCCACCACCGACCAGGCAATGCTCAGTCCGTCATATGTGGCTGTTCCGCGTCCTACCTCGTCAAAAATAATCATACTGTTTCTGGTGGCATTATTCAGAATATGAGCCACTTCCCGCATTTCCACCATGAAAGTACTCTGGCCGGAGGCTAAATCATCGGAAGCTCCGACTCTGGTAAAAATTCGATCTACAATGGGGATGACAGCACTTTGGGCAGGAACATAACTGCCTATGTGAGCCATCAGGACAATCAAAGCTACCTGACGCATATAAGTGGATTTGCCGGCCATATTAGGACCGGTAATAAGAGCCAGATGTTTCTGGTTATTCAGGAGTGTATCATTGGGAACGAAACTCTGCTGCTCCAGTATTTGTTCAATAACCGGATGCCTGCCCTCGCTTATTTTTAATTCTCCATCCCCCGAGATGGTTGGGCGGACATAATGATAGCGGACAGCTGCTTCAGCCAGACTCACAAAGACATCTATTTCAGCTAAAGCCTGAGCAGCCTGCAGGATTTTTTCCGCAGAAGTTCTTACCTTCTCCCGAAGTTCCACAAAAAGTTGAAATTCCAATTCCATCAGCTTATCTTCAGCTTCAAGGATCCGGTTTTCGTATTCTTTCAATTCCGGGGTAATAAAACGCTCAGCATTAGCTAAAGTTTGTTTACGCAGGTAATCTGCCGGTACCAGATGAGCATTGGCATGGGTAATTTCAATATAGTAGCCAAAAATCTTATTAAAGCCAATTTTTAAGGAACGAATACCGGTCCGTTCCC
>DDXI01000195.1 GCA_002347475.1 Peptococcaceae bacterium UBA2264 | reverse complement strand
CCTGTGCTCAGTCCCTGGCCGTCGTTCCCGATCCTGGTATTGTAACCCAGGGGCAGGCTGTCGATATACTCCTTAATATTTGCAGTCTCTGCCGCCCTGTCTGTCTTTTCCTTATCGGGGATATCATCGGCAAGACCAATGTTGCCGGCTATCGAATCGGCGAAGATAAAACCCTCCTGCATCACAACGCCGCATCTCTTTCTCCATTCTGACTGGCTGAACCTTTTAAGGGGAGTGCCGTTGAGTGATATCTCTCCTTTTACAGGCTCATAAAAACCAAGCATCAGTTTTAAAAGCGTTGTCTTGCCGCTTCCGCTGATACCTACTATGGCAGTGATCTTTTTCGCCGGAATGGTAAGTGAAACATTGTTAAGCACTTTTTCGGAATGAGGTCCTTCATACTGGAAAACCAGGTTCTTTATTTCAATATCCTTGTCAGCGGGTATCTCTCTTATCCTGTCATCTTCCGGTTTTTCCTCATCCTCCTTATTATGGATCTCCCCGAGGCGTTCCAGACTTATCCTTGCATCCTGGGCTGCCTGGGTAAAACCTATGAACTGCTGGATAGGAGCATTGAGCTGTCCGATAATGTATTGTATTGCCATCATCATACCAAGTGTCATCTGTCCTTCTATAACAGCTTTAGCTGAAAGGAAGGAGATAAAGATATCCTTGGTCTGGTTTATCAGCACTGCTCCAAGTTGCTGGTTCTGGTTAAGCATCATGCTTTTCAGGCTCACCTTGAAAAGTTTTATCTGTATCCGTTCCCATTCCCATCGTTTCTGCTTCTCACAGCTGTTGAGCTTTATCTCCTGCATACCTGTAACAAGCTGGACTATGTTGCTCTGGTTGGCCGCGCTCTGCTGGAAACGTTTATAGTCGAGCTCTCTCCTACGCTTAAGGAAAAGTACCACCCAGCCGATGTACATAGCGCTGCCGAGCATGAAAATGCCAAGGATACCCAGGTTGTAGGTTGCCATTATTATCGTGTACATAACCAGGGTAATAACAGCGAATATGATGCTGATAAGTGAATCAGTAAGGAATGTTCTTATCCGGTTATGATCTCCTATTCTCTGCATGATATCTCCGACAAGCTTGACATCGAAGAATGAGATCGGGAGTTTCATTAGCTTTATAAGGAAATCCGAGATAAGCGATATGCTTACCCTGCTTGTAATGTGAAGGCTAATCCAGTTACGCAGGAGTCCGTTGGCAGTCTGGCTCAGGGTAAGTATAAGCTGGGCAACCAGTACCATCACCACAAATGAAATATTACTGTTTCCTATACCTGTATCGACAAGCGATTGTGTGAGAAAAGGGAAGATCAGGCTTATTATGCTGGCCGTGAGCATTCCCAGCATAAGCTGCAGGATGTACTTCGAATAAGGGCGTAGATAACCAAGTAGGTAGAGGAAGCTTAGCTTTTGTTTTTCCTCATCCTCCTGCTTATAGAATTCGGGAGTTGGTTCCAGTAGTAAAGCAGTTCCCTCATCTATACCGTCTGATTTCGTGCTATACCAGCATTTCAGAAATTCATCTTCCTTATATGTGATTAAACCTGCTGCCGGATCTGCCACTTTAATTACCGAGTTGAGTTTTTGCCCTGAGCTCTGTGCCCTGTGCTCGGCACTTCTTGCCCCCTGCTCCCTGCTCTCCGCTCCCCGCCCTCTGCCCCCTGCCCTCCGCTTCTTGATTTTATACACTACCACAAAGTGTCTCTGATTCCAGTGCACTATGCACGGCAGCGGCACTTCATCGCGGAGCTGTTCCCAGGTGAGACGGTAGCCGCGAGTACGAAAGCCGATGCTTTCGGCTGCATCGCTGATGCCAAGCATGGAGACACCCGATTTTGTTATGAATGATCTGGAACGGAGTGATTTTAATGTGTAAGATTTTCCATAAAACTTAGCGATCATACGAAGACACGAAGGGCCACAATCCATAGAGTCAAGTTGCTTGAAAAGAGGAAATTCAGGCATAATTGTTACTTTTTCAATTTTACCAGAATCAGAACCGGATTGTCTGTCTCTGTAAGGCTGTTTGCAAGTTTTATAAGCTCTTTCTTCTTGTGATGGTACTTTGGATTGGAACTAATAAAAGCGTCGGACTTAATATGAGCTTTTAGTTGCGAGGCATCTACACAGGCGACTATTGTATTGTTATCTTTTATTACAAGTGGCATAATATTCGTGCCACCATCCAAATCATTAATAAGACCTTCTCCCTGCTTTATCAGAACATTGAAATCATTCTTTTTTGATCCAATAAAGCAATAATTCTCAGAAATGCTACCATTTAGGCTTAATTCAAATCCAAATGTAAATTCATAATAAACGTAATCACCGAATTCAAACAAATTCCTAGGAGATATATATCTTTTGGCAAGATCTAGCCCTGCAAACTGCGATCTAGCTTCTGGTGTTATCAGTTTTTCACCTACATCAATAATCAAGTGAGGTTTGAATTTCAATTTCTCGTAGGTGTACACTGTATCTGAATATACTTCTTTCTTAAAAAGCCTGTCATTAAACCGATAAAAGAGATTTTCATGCATAAAACCATACGCATCACTAGAATACTTTGTAAATGGGAATTGGTTTGGATAGCTCTTTATTATTATTCCTGTTGTATCAATCAGATTATAACTATTTTCAACATTGCCCAGATTATTTTGACTATAGCAGAGAAAAGTCCCCTCAACAAATCTAAATTCAACTGCTCGTGATAACGGGAAATTGACAGTTTTGATATACTCTCCTATCTCATTATAAATAAAAAGTTTATTATTCCATCCATCGACTATATAAATTTGTCCTTTTTCGTCTGTTTCCACATCATGGCAAGTCAAGAACTCGTTTGGACCTCTTCCCTGTGTTCCGATTTTAGCAACAAAAGTACCATCGCTTTTGAATTTTAAAATATTATTGAACTCTTTAATTATAAATGAATTATTCCCTACTATTATTCTATCTCTATATGAACCTATATTAATTGTCCTCTGAATTAAGCTTTTTTGACTAGTTTCTAATGGAATATATTCAATATCAATAAATCCTAAATCAGATAGTTTTAAACTTGTGACTTTAGGTAACTTTTTAATATCAAAAGTCTTAATTTGGTTATATTCATCGATGTTGTTATTTTGACAACTTATTATGTGTATTATGAAAAGAAAAACTATGACAACTGGTTTCATACAAATGGAATAGCTTAGGAGTTTCGATATGATAGATCTATTTTTTTCATCCGTATATAATTTAT
>DDXI01000096.1:1202-4119 GCA_002347475.1 Peptococcaceae bacterium UBA2264 | reverse complement strand
TTATTTTAATGCAAGGCTAATGAGTTTATTTTTTATTAATTCGTCCATTAGTTCAGCAGCATATTCTACAAGGCCTGAACATGGACGTATTTGATAATATTTTTCAGTTCTTGTCTCAGGTACGGGATCATCTGCTCCGTCCAAGCCTAAAAGTTCTCTGCAAATATAGGAACCATTATGTTCCTGAAACTTAAAGGCAAGCATCTGAACCAGCTTATAATGCTCCGCTTTCAGTTCGTCATTTTGTGGACTTGTGTATCCATATTTCATTCCTGCAATCATAAACATTGCAGTAACTGCTCCGCAAACCTCCCGTAATCTTCCCATACCACCACCAAAGGATGAAGATAATTTTAGTGCAGTTTCAAAATCCAGGCCTGTTACATCACAAAATGCCGCAAATACTGATTGTGAACAGTTATAACCTTTTTCAAACAACTCCTTTGCTAAATAGGAATGACTATTCAAATCTTTGTTCCTCCAATTGCTTCTTATAATATCCCAGGTTTTTTGGCGTATGTTATTTATACATTATTATAGTGCTTTTTGACTATGTCAATAATTAAATTAAAAAAGATATATGGCTTAATATCATATGCGTCTTTGGAATCTTTCATAAGGATTATATGGTAAAACATAACAAAAACAGATGCCACAGCGAAATGGCACCTGCAAGAGCTGTAAAAGATTGAAGCCAATATTTTTATTTCATCGATTAAACATGCCAAAATATTGTGGCAATAGTTGTCTCAACATTTTCATAAATAAAGCCGTCGCCGGCCAGAGAATTCAAATAAGCTTTTATTCTTTCTTCCTCTGCTGCTGATATGTCACGATAGGTTTTAATCCGGTTTATATACAACCCATAGGCTTCATCCGGTGTCTTTTTCATCTTCCAGGCTTGTTTTTCGTATTCCAGTTTGGGCAAATACCCTTGACGCCAGAGAAGTTCAAATGCATATAATAATTCTTCATCACAGCCTTCTCGTTTCTCTCTGACTCCGACTAATTCCTTGACTGCATCAGATACAGGATCAGTCCGCCGGATTGGTTTAGATAACACACACCAGCCTTTGGAGGCCGCAGATAGTTTCTCAAAAGTATCCGCGCTTTGGACAGCCGGAGTCATATGGGCAAAAACCAAAGCAAATTCATGTTTGTATCCTGCTTGTTCAATATCCAGCTGATGCCAGTCTTCACAGATAAAATCGACATTTTCAATATTCAGTTCAACCTTCTTTTTATTGGCAATCTCTATCATCTGCGGAGCCAAGTCCAGCGCAATAACACTCTGGAAACGTTCAGCAAGAGCCAGTGCATATCTTCCTGCCCCACACCCCACATCCAATGCTTTCCCTGCACTATTCAGCATTTTGTTATTTTCCAGCAATTTTAACAACGAATCTTCTCTGAAATTGGGAAGTTCAAATTCAGCAAAACTTCCTGCCATTGAATTCCACATAGCCACACTGGCTTGTTTGTTCTTTTGTTTCAGGCTCCACTTATCACGAATTTCATCAATTTCCATGCCATCACCCCACAGGTAGTAAGTATCCGGGGATAACCATTATTAACAATTCACCCCAAAGAAAAAAATACCAATGCCTCCACATAGTGGGCGTTTGGCAATTATTGAATGTAAAAATGATCTGCTTTTTGGCCCACCAATGCATTTTCGCTGCTCCATACATACTGGAAATTATTTTCAAACAATATCTTTAAATCGGTTTTTGGATTCATCACCCACTTAAATAAAGCACCTTTCAATGAAGAAACGATCCACAGCCTGTCTCCTTTTTACCACATATTGTCTCTTTTTACCGCATTCTGCCTCCTGTTAATCGAGTATAGTCTCTGCCGGCTTTGCCTCTTTTCTGGCATTTTCCCGCTTGATTTTCCGCTTAGCTATAATAACATACAGAGACGGCACAACTACCAAGGTCAGAATTGTGGCATAAGCCAAACCGAAAATAATGGATATGCCCATCGACTTGAAAAGTTCTTCTCCGGCCACCGCCATTGGGATAAGTCCTGCAATGGCCGTCAGGGCAGTCAAGAGAACCGGTCTGAGCCGGGCTTTCCCGGCGTTGATCACTGCCTCATGGAGTTCCAGGCCTCTTTGGCGTTCGTTTTCAATGAATTCAATCAGGACTATGCCGTTGCGGGCCACAATACCTATCAGGGTAATGACTCCCAAAATAGCCATAAAGCCAAGCTGTTTGCCTGTAATAAATATTCCCAGGATACTTCCTCCAAAAGCTAAAAGGAAAGTGACGGCAATTATCAACGGGGCGCGGAAGGTGTAGAATTGCAGAATTATGAGCAGCAAAATTAAGACGGCAGAAACGACCAGGAGTTGTAGCAAATCTGCAAAAACATCAATAGATTCCACGGTTTCTCCTCCGGCCTCCCAGGTGTAACCCTCCGGCAAAGCAAGGGCACCCATATCTTTTTTAATTTGACTCATGACTTCGGCAGCTGTGGCACTCCCCTGAACGCCACTGGATATTTCCACATACCTCGTTAAATTTCGATGGGGAATGGAATTGATGGCAAAAGAGGGTGTGATCCTGGCAATCTGTGTCAGAGGTATTTGCTGTCCTCTGGCATTGGTTATATAGAGGCGTCCAAAATCAGCCATCGTGCTGCCGGCAGATTTGTTGGCATAGATCACAATATCTGACAAGTCGTTCTGGTCGTCAAATTTAGCGACCGTGATGCCTTCACTCACCAAGCGGATACTGCTGGTAAGGGCAGCATAGTCCACCTGCAATTTAGCCCTTAAAGGCTCGTTTATTGCTATTTGATAACTGTAATTGTCTATGCCGATATTGTCCTTGATATCAGAGGTCCCGGCGATCTTCTTCAGTTTTTCTTTTACGTCCTGGGCCAGGCTGCGCAATTGGTCTATATCTTT
>DDXI01000096.1:0-1185 GCA_002347475.1 Peptococcaceae bacterium UBA2264 | reverse complement strand
CGCTGTCCTGAATGATCTCATCCGTGGAAAAAATGGCAGGGGCCGGCCCTCCCGCAAAAGAGGACACTTTTTCCACATTGGGCTGAGAACTGACCCATTCTGCCACGCCCCGGACAATCTCGTCTGTAGCGGCAATACTGCTTCCGGTCTGATTGGCTATATTTATCAGAAATTCCCCTCTGTCGGCCGTAGGAAAAAGCTGGATGGGAATAACCGCCACTAAGGAATAGGCCAGGACGGTGACTGAGGCCGATAAGAGAACGGCCTTGACAGGCTTCTTCAGTATTCTGGGCATATATTTGTCGGCATACCAATTTATTAGTTTGCTGATCTGCTTTCCCAAGAGTCCCGGCGCCTTGCCGTCAGCAGCGCCTGTTGCTTTTCCTTTAAACCTTGCTCTTTGGCCATGCCACTGCCGAAAAATAGGGATAATGGTGAGGGACATAACCATCGAAGCCAGCATGGAGACACAAACAATAATCGGCAGGGGGCGGGTGAATTGTCCCAGCATGCCCTGCATAAAAGCTGTAGGCAAAAAAGTACAAATAGTCGCCAAGGTAGCTGTAACAATAGAAGTAAATACTTCTTTTGAGCCTCTGATGGCCGCTTTTTCAATCGGCATGCCCAAATGCACGTGCCTTTCAATATTGTCATTTACCACTACAGCGTCGTCGACAAGGATGCCCAGCACGACAATTAAGCCAAAGATGGTTAACTGATTAAAAGTAACGTCAAACACCGGGGCAGCCAGCAGGCTTATGGCCATCGATATGGGAATAGCAAGCGCAATTATCAGGGCATTTATCAGGCTTAAGCCTAAGGAACAGACAAAGATCACAGCCAGAATTGCGGCTATCATTTCCCGGGCAAGACCGGAAAACATCTCGCTTAAATGTTCGTCTGACGAATATAAATTCTCATATTGCAGGCCGGCCGGCAAGGATTTTTCAAAGCCGGCCAGCTTATCGTTGACTTTTTTCTGGGTAGAGGGCACGTCATTGCCGGCTTCCGAAGTAAGAGTCAGGTTGATTGCCGGCTTTCCGTTTTGGTAGACATAGTGACCTGCTTCTTCCGTAGTCAGGTAGGCCTGGCCAACATCCCTTAAATAGAGGGTGTCGCCGGCTTGGGTAGTGGCCATAGCTATATTGTTTAAATTCGCCGCGTCATATTGTTCGCTTAACACCA
>DDXI01000152.1 GCA_002347475.1 Peptococcaceae bacterium UBA2264 | reverse complement strand
GGTTAGCTCTCCGTAAGGAGGGACACCGTAATACTCAATCCCCTGGTCTTTCACTTTGCAGACAGAGACCGGAAAGGCCAGCAGATTTTTTTTCCGGGAGTAGAGCAAGGCTTTGTGATTGGAAAGGACTTCGGAATCCGTGCCCCGGTCCCCGATGTTTGTCTTGAAAAGCTCAACAGGATTGTTGACATCGCTGACGTCAAATAAGGAAAGCTTCATGCCCAGATAGTAGGCGACGGTGCTCGTCTCGCCAGTATAGCCATTGTAAATTCTGGTTTCCACCGCATCCTTGCCGATCCCAAGCAGATGGGTTTCATCGTAAGGGTGCAGGTAATTGCTGTAGCCGGGGATTTTCAGCTCGCCAAGCACGTGGGGAGCAGCAGGATCCTGCAAGTCAAGAACAAACAGAGGGTCGAATATCTGATAGGTAACCATATATCCCCGCTTGCCCATAAAGCGAACGGCATAGATATGTTCGCCGGAAACAATCTTTTCCAGCTTACCGCTGAGGCTCATATCCGGGTTAAGCACATAGACATTGTTCTCCGAGGTTTGCCGGGTACTCCAGTCAAACCCTGAAGTTGTGGCCAGACGCAGATAGCCGTTGTGCTCATCCATCGAAAACTGGTTCAGAAGTGTTCCGGGGATTTCTGCTTTGCCCAGATAAGCTGTTTTACCGTTATTAAGGGAGAACTTGTAGAGCAGCGTATTTGGGCCAACCGGCGGGTAAACCACTGCAGCAGAATTATTGTCCGTTACAGGGCTCTCTTCCGGCCACTTGTAGTGAGTTACCGCCACATAGAGATTGGCCACAGAAGCCATAATATTATCGCCTGAACCGAGATAGGCTCTAACCTGCATACGCTCAGTCGGGACCTCCAGATCCAGGCCGGCAACCAGAAGGTAGTTCGGTTCAACAGTGCCGGGGAAGCAGCGGATGTCCTGGAAAGGAATCGCGGCATTCCCGGCCATAAAATTCGAATCAGAGAAGACCGGATTGGCAGACGTCTCATTTTGGTGCAGGATACGGTAATAGTCAATATATTTATTCGTGACCAGGTAAAGAGCCGAGTCTATTTTACGCGATGAGAGGTAATTACCGTCCAGTTTCAGTTCTCTGACCTTGACCAAACTCGTCTTGTCCCTCAGGTCATAGACAAAGACATGGGTCATTGCTTGATAGTATGGCCCAAGGGAAGAGGGTGAATCAGCCTGCAACTCGCCTTTTGTTTCTGCCGGCATTGGCATAACCTGGTTATCATAACTGTCGCCGATAACCACGAGATGCTTTTTGTCCACATATAATTCTCGCGGGGTAAATTCCTGACCAGGATATTGCATTGTTGTGACAATCTCAAGTTCGCTGTCCGGATAAACTTGAGATATGACAACCTTGGGCTGCCCGGCCGTCCCGGCGGATATAATCTGATAGATGTACTCACCGTCTGTCTTGATGATATCCGCTTCATCAACCCCTTCGACTTGCAGGTTTGTCTCCGAGTAGGCGGCATCCTGCTGCGTCACGGGACTTGCCTCGTTATCTTCTGCCTTAGGAACAGCGCCTGTTCCGCTGGGAAACTGTCCCGCGCCGTCTGGCATCAGGCCGTACCTGACGCCATTATTTTCCATAGCGGCAAGCAGCTTCAAAAGGTTCTCGCGGCTGCCGACTGCCGGCAGACCCGCAGTGACTGCCGGGTTATCCTGCGTTATCTTCCCCTGGAGAAAATCTTCAGCATTGTTAATAACCATTGGCGGAACAACACTATTCCCTCCAAAACAAACAAGCGCCGGTTCAATATTAAGATCATGCAATTGTGCTAAATATGACATGCTTGAAGCAGGGACTAATAATGAATTCGGATCAATCAGCATAACGGGATCGCCTTCCTTGGAGGCAAGAGCACTGCCTGCCAAGGCATCAGCAAAATCCAGGCCTGTAGCATAAAAAATATTTTTAGGGTTCGGGGCAAAAGTTTGTATTACCAGCGCATTGGTTTCAAATCTGTCTCGCCCTGCCAAACGTGTTACAGATGCAAGGGGCACAAGGGCTTGAATTTGGGACTTGACTGTTTCAGATACCACTCCTGTTCCCCCGACGATGTACACTTGCGAAGGCTGCACTGCTGCCATGTAATTCCTGATTTCTTCAGCTAAATAATCCTTGCCTGCCAGCAGAATTGGCCAGCCCTTATTAGCAGCAAAACCTGAAATACTCAAGGCATCGGGAAAACTTTCTCCTGATGCTATGACAACCGGCGTATTCCTTTCTACAGCCAATTTCTGGGCAATCATAATATCGGTATCATATCGATCAGCACCGCCGATACGTTCGATGTTTTGAAAACCCATTTGGGTTAGCTGAACGTCAAAATCTGGACCAACTATACCCACCCCGCCAATAATATGAACTGTTCCTTCTTTGCTTAAGTGCTGAGAGATGTAATCAAATGCTTCATTTGAACCTTGTGCCTTGCTATCGACAAGCAAAATAGGAGCATTTAACTTTTTAGCTAAAACGCTGGCGGCCAGAGCATCGGGAAAGTCATTTCCTGAAGTGATAATAACATCTTGAACCGAATCTGCCATAAATTGTTCGGAGATAATTCTGGCAGTTTGAAAACGGTCTGCTCCTGCCAATCGGTTACTTTCTGGTGAAGCAGAAGTGCTGACAGGTAACAACGTTATTAAGGAGCTTAATAAAAAAACACAAAAAATGAGAATATTTCCTTGGCGCCTATTTTTCCATCCATTCATGTAACCGCCTCCTCGTATAATAAAGTCATCG
>DDXI01000122.1:4916-6024 GCA_002347475.1 Peptococcaceae bacterium UBA2264 | reverse complement strand
GGCATCCTGCAAGGCCAGGGCGTTAATAACTGTAGCCAGCATCCCCATATAATCAGCAGTAGTGCGATCCATACCCTGGGAACTTCCAGCAAGCCCCCGCCAAATATTTCCGCCCCCTACCACCAGAGCTACTTCCACACCCAAGGCATGGATTTCAGAAACCTGTTTGGCCACAGAATCAAGCATTTCATAGGCTATACCATACCCCTGATCTCCGGCAAGAGCTTCTCCGCTTAATTTGAGAACTAAACGTTTAAAGCGTGGTCTTTTCATTGCTACCTCCATTATTAACATTTCTACATATTTACTGGAATTCCTCTCCGATTTGAAAAATCTTGAGATACATCTATCTTCTGACTGCCGGCACTCAGACCATCATTTGCTCTGAAAAGGTCTGACAATGTCTGACAGTGTGAAAAGAGAACACTGGAAGTGTTCTCTTCTGGCAGATTATACTCCGCCTGTTTATCAATATAATTATTTATTAATTTGTTTCATAACTTCCGCTGCAAAATCTTCCTGGCGTTTTTCCAGTCCTTCTCCCATTTCATAGCGGCAGAAGCGGCGAACAACTATTTTTTCCCCTATTTTAGCTATTTTTGATAAGAGCAAATCATTGATAGTGACATCAGGATCTTTAATAAAAGCCTGTTCCAGCAAACACACTTCTTTAGTGTATTTCTGAATTCGTCCCTCAACCATTTTATCAACAATTTTTTCAGGTTTACCCTCATTTAAAGCCTGGGCCCGCAGAATATCCTTTTCATGCTGGATCACTTCGGCAGGGATATCGGCCTTATTCAGGTAGAGCGGATTAGCTGCGGCAATTTGCATGGCGATATCCCGGGCCAATGTTTTGAATTCTTCCCCCCTGGCCACAAAATCTGTCTCACAGTTAATTTCAACCAGGACACCAATACGGCCGCCACCGTGAATATAGGCTTCCACAATACCTTCGGCAGCAATTCGGCCCTCTTTTTTCGCTGCGGAAGCCAAACCTTTTTCCCGTAAAAAATCAATAGCCTCATCCACGTTACCTTCACACTGTGTCAAAGCCTTCTTGCAGTCCATCATTCCAGCACCGGTTTTTTCTCTGATTTCTTTAACC
>DDXI01000122.1:0-4889 GCA_002347475.1 Peptococcaceae bacterium UBA2264 | reverse complement strand
AAAACCCCCTATCACCCTGCTGCCTGAATCTATTCTGCGACCGCTTCTTCAGTCTCTTCTTCTTTATTGCCTTGTTGGCCCTCAATAATAGCGTCAGCCATTCTGCCAGTCAACAGTCTTACCGCCCGAATCGCATCATCATTAGCAGGTATTACGACATCGATCTCGTCAGGATCACAGTTCGTATCAACAATCCCGACAATGGGGATATTCAAACGGCGGGCTTCGGCCACCGCAATCCTTTCTTTACGGGGATCAACGATAAACAGGGCACCGGGCAATTTCTTCATATCCTTGATTCCACCTAAAAAGCGATCCAATTTCTCCATCTCATGGCGCAGGGCAGCCACTTCTTTCTTGGGTAAGACCTCAAAAACACCGTCAGTTTCCATTTTCTCCAGTTCGCGCAAACGGTCAACTCTTTTTTGGATCGTCTGAAAGTTAGTCAGCATGCCGCCGAGCCAACGTTCGTTGACAAAAAACATGCCACAGCGCTCGGCTTCCTCCCGGACAGATTCCTGAGCCTGTTTCTTTGTCCCGACAAAGAGCATTGTACCGCCCTCTGCGGCAAGATTGCGTACGAAATCATAAGCCTCATCAACTTTTTTTACTGTCTTTTGCAGATCAATAATATAAATTCCGTTCCGTTCAGTAAAAATAAAGCGGGCCATTTTAGGATTCCAGCGACGAGTTTGATGACCGAAGTGAACACCGGCTTCGAGTAATTGCTTCATAGAAATTACAGCCATGTGTTGCACCTCCTTTCTTTGTTTTTTTCCTCCGCAGGATCATCTCAGGTATCCCCACCTTTGGTGGGAACCGATACGCTGATCACACTGCGTGTGTCATTTAGTCACACTTTGAACATCTTAACATAATCTGCTTCGTCCTGCAAGACAGCACAATGGGGCAGCCAGCAACTATTTCCTCCAGGTCCAGGTTACCCTGTCAAGCGGCCGGTAAAATTGGTACGGATATCATGAGATTCGATAAAATTCTCCAGATCGCTCATCAGTTCCGGGAAGGGAAAATAATATTCGCTTAAACTGAAACTCTTGCCTTTTGTCCAGACCTGAACAAATTCCCGCCCTTTATTATCCCAATGAATTACTACTCTGCGGACATCGGCAGGCTCCAGAATATATTCCCCCATAATCGATTTAAAGGTTATCTGCTGGTCTTCGATCCGAACGAGCCTGCTTTTGGCATATATCCATACTCCCAGAATACCTAAGGCTGCTATCAGATATATAAGACTTAATACCAGGAGTTCCAGCCGGGAAAATTCCGTTGCCAGATAAATTATATAGACTATCAAGGGATAAAGGATCAGAAAAGTTAAGCCCTGATAGAGCAGTGTTCCCACTCTGTAGACATAATCATGATCTTCCAACACACACCCTCCCCTGGTTCATAACCTAAAATTCAGTATTGTTAATTAATATCAGGAAGAGGCAGCACTCTTATGCTTTTCCAGTTCTTCGAATAAATAATCGTTTAATATTCGGATATAGGTACCTTTCATTCCCAGGGATTTGGACTCAATCACCCCGGCAGACTCAAATTTACGCAGGGCATTAACAATTACCGAGCGGGTAATACCTACCCGGTCAGCTATTTTGCTGGCAACAAGCAAGCCGTCTTTGCCGCCTAATTCATTGAAAATATGCTCAACTGCCTCCAATTCCGAATAGGATAAGGTATCGACAGCAATTTGCACCGAAGCCTTTTTGCGGGCTTCTTCCTCAGCTCTTTCGGCTTTCATCCGCAGGATCTCCATACCGACTACTGTGCTGCCGTATTCTGCCAAAATCAGATCTTCATTGGTAAACTCCTGGTCGAATTTAGCCAGGATAAGGGTGCCGACACGTTCTCCTCCGCCCAGGATGGGGATAATAGTTGTTTTTTTATTGCCAAAATAGCAGGCTTCTCTCTCGTTAAAAACACAGCCATTGGCAACCTGGCTTGTATTGGCTGTAGTCTGCAATACTTTCATCAGACCATCATTATAGCTTTCAGGGAAACGCTCTGAATGAATAACAATCTCATCCATTATTCCGCACTTGAAATCAGGCATAAAACTATAACCCAAAATCCGGCCCCGTCTGCCAACAATGTAACAATTGGATTTAATGGCCTCACTCAAAACATTGGCCATTTCTTCAAAATCAACCTGGCTGCCAGCAGCATGCTGAATCAGCTTATGAATCGCTCTTGTTTTTTCCAATAAATTTTTCATATCCATATTACCCTCCTGAATGTTTGTTTATCTCTATCTATATTTTTTATTTTTCCGCCTAATTAAAGAATATACCTGGATAAATCCTGATTGCGGGCTACATCTCCCACTTTATGCTGGATATACTCGCGATTTATGATAACCTCATAATCCTCGGGAAGTTCCGACGCCTCGAAAGATAATTCTTCCAGAACCTTTTCCACAATTGTATGGAGCCGGCGTGCCCCAATATTTTCGGTATTAGAGTTTACCTCATAGGCTACATTAGCCAATTCTTCGATTGCCGTTTCCGTGAAACTTACCTTTATCCCTTCTGTGGCCAGTAAGGCACTGTATTGTTTGAGGAGTGAGGATTGGGGTTCGGTAAGAATACGCTGAAAGTCAGCCACACTCAAAGATTTCAGTTCTACCCGGATCGGGAAACGCCCCTGCAATTCCGGAATTAAATCCGAGGGTTTACATGTATGAAAAGCTCCTGCTGCCAGAAACAGAATATGGTCGGTTTTCACCAGTCCATATTTAGTAGCTACTGCAGATCCCTCCACAATCGGCAGGATGTCACGCTGGACCCCGCCCCTGGAAACATCCGGGCCACCGGCACCTTCCCGGCCGGCTACCTTATCAATTTCATCTATAAAGACAATTCCTTCATATTCAGTACGCCGAATCGCTTCCTGAACAACTTCGTCCTGATCGATCAGAAGCTGGGCCTCTTCCTGGACCAGGACCCTTCTGGCTTCTTTAACCGTCAGCTTGCGTTTTTTACGTTTTTTAGGCATCATCCCGGCCATCATATCCTGCAGGTTAATGCCAAATTCCATCCCGCTGTTTCCCAGCATGTCAACCAGCGGAGGACTTTCTTCAACTTCAAGCTCAATTATCCGGTCTTCCAGATCACCGGCCCGTAAACGTTCTGCCACGATCGCCCGATCCTTTCTCAGCTCCGGTGTGTCCTGAACGTCTTCCTCTTTATCAGGACTTTGACCGAAGAGCATCTGAAAAGGATTGCTTGTGCTGCTTTCCGCAGCCTTACCCGGGACCAGCAAAGTCAGCAGACGTTTTTCAGCATTTAATGCCGCCTCTGCACCAACCTGTTCCATGCGTTCAGCTTTAACCATCCGCATGGCAGTTTCTGCTAAATCCCTGATGATTGCTTCCACATCCCGACCGACATAACCTACTTCTGTAAATTTAGTCGCCTCGACCTTGACAAAGGGAGCGCGAACCAGTTTCGCCAATCTGCGGGCAATTTCTGTTTTTCCAACTCCGGTAGGACCAATCATCAAAATATTCTTGGGCAGATATTCTTCTTGCAGTGTTTCCGGCAATAAGGAACGGCGATAACGATTTCTCAAGGCGATAGCCACTGCCCGTTTAGCTTCATTCTGTCCAACGATGTTGTGGTCGAGTTCGCGGACAATTTCACGTGGAGTCAATTGGTCCATGGTTTCACTCCTTCTTATAACTCTTCCACTATTACCTGATCATTGGTATAAACGCAAATTGCCGCAGCCACAGCCATCGCCTCTCTGACAAGCTCGGCAGGCTGCATGTCCGTATGTAAGGCCAACGCCCGAGCCGCAGCCAAAGCATAATTGCCTCCGGAACCAATTGCAGCAATTCCATCATCAGGTTCAATAATTTCTCCTGAGCCGGAAAGTAACAACAAATCGTTACTGTCTGCCACCAGTAACAAGGCCTCCAAATGGCGGAGTATTTTGTCAGTACGCCAATCCTTGGCTAATTCTACTGCTGCCCGCTGTAGATTTCCATGATACTCTTCGAGTTTCTTTTCGAATTTGTCAAACAAAGTAAAGGCATCAGCAACAGAACCGGCAAAACCGGCAATAACCTGACCATTGAAAAGACGTCGGACCTTTCTGGCCTTATGCTTCATTACCGTTGCTTGTCCCATAGTCACTTGTCCGTCACCGGCCATAGCAACAGTTTTGCCTCTTTTTACGGCTACAATAGTAGTGGCATGGAAAGCGGCTGCAGGGAACATTTAATACCCTCCTTTAAGCGCAGTTTACTAGTTCTATTTATAATAGTCAAGGCAATTGTATTCAATTTACGTTCTTTTCTGAATATTATTTTTTTAACATTCAATATCAGGAACGAGGATGAGCCTGGAGATAGATTTCTTTCAAACGTTCCCGGGTAAGATGAGTATATATCTGGGTTGAAGACAGTTTCTCATGACCCAGCAATTCCTGCACACTCCGCAAGTCTGCCCCGCCATTGAGCAGGTGGGTAGCAAAGGAATGCCTCAGCATATGAGGATGGACATGCTGTTCCAGACCAACCTCCTGGGCCAGTTTAGCAAGAATTCGCCGAACAGATCGAACAGACAAGCGCGACCCCTGATAATTGAGCAGCAGGGCCGGCAGGGTATCCGCGCGTAATTGCAGGTAAGTGTCAATAGCCTCCGCTGCATACGGGGTCAGGGGAACAACCCTCTCTTTCCCTCTTTTTCCCTTAACCTTGAGCAAGAAGATGTCCAGCTCAAGATCTTCCTTATTCAAACCAGTCAATTCACTGACCCGCAAACCGGAACCATACAGCAATTCCAGGATGACCTGATCCCTGCAGCCCAGGAGAGTGCTGCAATCAGATGCCGCCAGCAGTTTTTTCATCTGTTCCAGATAAA
>DDXI01000046.1 GCA_002347475.1 Peptococcaceae bacterium UBA2264 | reverse complement strand
TTTCGGTTCCCGCGGCCTTCCTTTAATGGGGACCGGAGATTGGAATGATGGCATGAATCGGATCGGGCGTGAAGGAAAAGGAGAGAGTGTCTGGCTGGGTTGGTTCCTGCATGTAGTTCTCACAGGATTTGCAGAGATCTGTACCCGGAGGGATGCTGAAGATACCGCTCAGAAATATAGCCAGACTGCTCAGGAATTGGCCAGAAGTTTAAACGAAAAGGCTTGGGATGGGCAATGGTACCGGCGGGCTTATTTTGATAACGGACAGCCGCTGGGCTCGATTCAAAATCTGGAATGCCAGGTGGACGCCATAGCTCAGGCCTGGGCAGTAATTTCCGGCGTGGCCCCCGAGCAGAAAGCGGTGCAAGCTATGCAGACGGTGGATAGAGAATTGGTTTGGCGAGAGTATTCCCTGGTACGTCTTTTGGCACCTCCATTCAGGAACACTGATCCCAACCCGGGCTATATCCAGGGCTATCCTACCGGGATACGGGAAAATGGGGGTCAGTATACTCACGGGGTGATTTGGTTAATAATTGCCTGGGCTAAATTAGGTGAAGGTGAAAAAGCCTGGGAACTTTTTCATATGCTTAATCCTATCAATGACACTTTGACTCTGAGAGATGTCCAGCGTTATAAAGTGGAGCCCTATGTTATGGCTGCCGATGTCTACACTAATGAGCTTAATCTCGGACGGGGAGGCTGGACCTGGTATACTGGAGCAGCTGGCTGGATGTATCAGGCTGGTCTGGAGTGGATTTTGGGGCTTCAGCGCCGCGGGGAGCGCTTGTATTTAAAACCTTGTATTCCCAAGACCTGGGAAGAGTACTCGGTGACTTATAGATATGGTCAGGCAGTTTATCTCCTGAATGTTCAGAATCCGGAACATAAAAATACAGGGGGAAGCAAGCTGGAACTGGATGGACATGAACTGGAGATTATTGAGCAACCATATATCACATTGGCTGATGATGGTAAAGAGCATGTGGTTGAACTGATTTTGTAGCGGCATGCCGGAACGGACACAATGGAATGCACAATAGGGATTCTAGTGCCGAGACATTTCATTTATTATAACCAGTGGCATACCCGAATTTAATTTATTTAATGGAGGGATAAAGATGTTAAAGATGTTGGCGATGTTTAAACTAAAACAACAAGAAAAGCTGATTAATTCTTTACTGGAAGAAAGCCGGAAATTTATTAAACAGTTGAGTACCAATGACCCTGAGGCCTCATTTCTTCCTGTTGAAGATACACCGATTTACAAAGAGATTGCCGATAATGTCACTACAGCCGTAGACCTGGTCAAAAAACAATCCCAGGACATTTTGATACGTTATGAACTGGTTACCCAGGCAATTCAGGTCGGTTTATGGGATATGCATGTTATTGCCGGTGATCCAATTAATCCCAGCAATGAGTTCATCTGGGGCGATGACTTCCGCAAGATGCTGGGCTATACGGATGAACAGGATTTCCCTAATATTCTGGACAGCTGGGCTTCCCGGCTGCACCCCAATGATCATGACTGGGTCCTGAAGGCCTTCTATGATCACATGACCGATTTTTCCGGACGCACACCTTATGATGTGGAATACCAACTGCAATTAAAAACCGGGGAGTACCGCTGGTTCCGGGCCACAGGAACGACCATCCGGAACAGGGAAGGAGTACCGTTGAGAGTAGCAGGGGCCTTGTTTGATATCCATAGTAAAAAATTGGAACAACAGGAACTTCAGTTTGAGAAGAAGTATTCCCAGGATATCCTGATCCGTTATGAGCTTGTAACCAAAGCAATAAAAGTTGGTTTGTGGGACATGAATGTTATTCCAGTTGATCCGGTTAATCCAAATAATGAATTTATCTGGGATAAAGAGTTTCGCCAGATGCTGGGTTATACAGATGAACAGGATTTCCCCAATATATTGGACAGCTGGGCTTCCCGCCTGCACCCCCATGATCATGATTGGGTCCTGAAAGCTTTTTCCGATCATATGACCGATTACAGCGCGAATACCCCTTATGATGTGGAATATCAGCTGCAAATGAAGACTGGGGAGTACCGCTGGTTCCGGGCCACAGGGACGACAATCCGGGATCAGGAGGGAGTACCCATTAGAGTGGCTGGGGCTCTATTTGATATTCATGATAAGAAGCTTAAGGAACAGGAACATCAATTTTTACTGGAACGTTTTGAACTGATCAATTATGCCCTGACCGAAGCTCCCTGGGATATGACCGTTTTTGCCAGTGACCCTGTTAATCCTCAGAATGAATTCTGGTGGTCGCCCCAATTCCGCAAAATTTTAGGCTATTATGATGAGCGCGATTTTCCCAATATTTTGGGCAGCTGGAGTGAGAAATTACATCCTGAGGATAAGGAACGGGTCTTGCATGCCTTTGCCGAGCATATCAATGATTACTCTGGCAGAACCCCTTATTCGGTGGACTACCGGCTCCTTATGAAGAACGGTGATTACAGATGGTTTCATGCCACAGGGACAACCAGTCGGGACAAAAACGGTGTACCTTTGCGGGTAGCCGGAACAATCCGCGATATCACCAATGAAAAGACCAGGTTAGAATACGAACAAGCTATAGCCGGCAGGATGCAGCAGTTTACAGAAACAATTCTGCAAAAATTTACCGAATCCGTGCAGCAACTGGTCAGCAGCATTACGCTGATGACCAGTCAAACCCAGCAGCTGGTTAAAAATCAAAACAAATCTGTGGCCGAAAATAAGGATGCATCCAATACTGCAGAAAAAATTTAAAGGCTGAAAAAGTCTGAGGGTTGTTTGTCAGACGGAGTTAGCAAAAGTGAAATAAAGGGGATGCCCCAAAAGCAGGAACCAGTAGCAGTTCAGGGGGACATCCCTTTTTTGTTGGGATAAAAGAAGGCCGGCATATGTTTTGAATTAATACAAATTTCATGATATAATTTTAAATTACATTGTATGGACAATGTTGGTAACAAGCAAGGGG
>DDXI01000024.1 GCA_002347475.1 Peptococcaceae bacterium UBA2264 | reverse complement strand
ATTTATATCAATAAGTGCCCTGGCCCCATTGGGATAAATCTTGGACACGTTGGTAAACTGAATCATTATTGTCCTCCTTGATTTATACCAAACCCTCTTAGCATAACTTAATATAAATTCGACACAGAATACGAATTTCCTGTTAAAAAAATAAACAATCCCTATCTTAATAAAATCTTAACTTCCAAGTTTAGAACAGTAATATTTATTTTATCGTTCCGGTACTCTTCTTGCCGGAAAAGGCCTCCTCTGAATACGAGGAGGCCTTAAGGTGTTAATCCTGATTTTTTTTCTTGGCAATAACTTCATGTACCGCTGCAATCAGAGCATCTCTGGTCAGTCCATACTTTTCCAGGAGTTCCTGCGGACGGCCTGATTCTCCGAAAGTATCTTTAATCCCCACTCTTACCATGGGAACTGGGGCATTTTCGGCCAGGACTTCAGCAAGCGCACCCCCTAATCCTCCCATAATATTATGTTCCTCAGCGGAAACGACTGCTTTAGTCTGTTGAGCTGTCCGGACAATTGTCTCAATATCCAGAGGTTTAACTGAGGCTACATTAACCACACCGACACTGATTCCGGCCTGGGCTAACTCCTCTGCGGCTTCCAGGGCCATAGCTACCATAATGCCGTTAGCCATAATGGCTGCATCCGTACCTTCCCGCAGAATGTTGGCTTTGCCTATTTCAAAGCGGTAGTTCCCGTCAAATAGGAGGGGCACATCCAGTCTGCCCATACGGATATAGACCGGTCCCTGATAACTGGCTGCCGCCCTGATAACCTGCCTCGTTTCCTCGCCATCTGCCGGAACCAGGACAGTCATATTCGGAACTGCCCGCATCACGGCGATATCCTCTACAGCCTGATGGGAACCCCCATCTTCCCCGACAGTGATACCGGCATGAGTTGCGGCAATCTTGACATTCAATTGGGGATAAGCGATAGAATTTCTGATTTGCTCAAAAGCACGACCGGTAGCAAAAATTGCAAAAGTGCTGGCAAAGGGAATTTTGCCGGCAGCGGCCAGGCCCGCTGCTGTTCCCATCAGGTTTTGTTCAGCAACACCCATATTAAAAAAGCGCTGCGGATATTTTTTGGCAAAATCGACTGTCTTGGTTGATTTGGATAAATCCGCATCCAAAACTACAATATCAGGATTTTCAGCCCCCAGGGATACCAGGGCTTTCCCATAAGCATTGCGGGTTGCTTCTTTCTCAGCCAATATTTGCCGCCTCCTCTTGTAATTCCTTCAGGGCCTGCTCCGACTGTTCAGCATTGCAAACAGTACCATGCCAACCCGCATCATTTTCCATAAAGGATACTCCCTTGCCTTTGATCGTCCGGGCAATAATCATGGTAGGCTTGCCTTTTACTGTTTTAGCTTCGGCCAAAGCAGCGGCTAATTCTTCAATATTATGACCATCGACCTGTAAAACATGCCAGCCAAAAGCCTGCCATTTGGCAAATAAAGGAGTTGAAGACATTACAACATCTGTAGGGCCGTCAATTTGCAGTCCGTTGAGATCAAGAAAGGCAGCCAGGTTATCCAGTTTATAATGGGCAGCAGCCATTGCTGCCTCCCAAACCTGACCTTCTCCCATTTCTCCGTCCCCTAACAGAGCATAGACCCGGTAATCTTTACCATCCAGTTTTCCGGCCAAAGCCATGCCGTTGGCGGCTGAAAGCCCTTGTCCTAAAGAACCTGTAGACATATCTACTCCAGGAGTTTTCTTCATATCCGGATGACCTTGTAACATCCGGCCGGTTTGACGCAATCCCAGCAGTTCTTCCTTGGGAAAATACCCCTTCTCAGCCAGAGCCGCGTACAGAACCGGAGCGGCATGGCCCTTACAGAGGACAAAACGGTCCCGATCAGGCCACTGGGGTTCCAAGGGGTTGACCCGCATTTCCCCAAAGTATAAACTTGTCAGAATTTCCGCTGCAGAGAGACTGCCCCCGGGATGTCCGGATTTGGCCGCTATCAACATCCTGATAATATCCTGACGGATAGTATTTGCCCTCAGATTCAGTTCGCTGATCCTCAATCACTCTTCCCCCGTTCATCATATTTCATAATTTACCTGACCTTTTTGTTCGTTTGCAGATAGGCTGCAATGAAGGCATCAATCTCCCCGTCCATTACGGCGGAAACATTGCCGGTTTCCACATTAGTGCGGTGATCCTTAACCAGGCTGTAAGGATGGAAAACATAAGACCTGATTTGGCTTCCCCAGGCTATATCCTGCTGTTCTCCCCTGATTTCCATCATCTCATCCTCCTGCTGCTTGCGTTTCAGCTCCAGTAATTTGGACTGCAAAAGTCTCATCGCGGCTGCCCGGTTTTGAATCTGGGAACGCTCACTCTGACACTGGACCACAATTCCTGTCGGCAGATGGGTTATCCGGACAGCGGAATCAGTCTTATTGACATGCTGGCCTCCGGCACCTCCGGAACGGTAGGTATCGATCCGCAGATCTTCGGTGTCCACAGCAATACCATTATCTTCACTGACTTCCGGAATGACATCAACCGAAGCAAAGGAGGTATGACGGCGTCCTGAAGCATCGAAAGGAGAAATTCGCACCAAGCGGTGCACACCCTTCTCCGCTTTGGCGTAGCCGTAGGCATTTTCCCCGGCAATGGAAAAGGTCACACTCTTTATACCAGCCTCATCTCCCGGAAGAAGATCAAGGATCTCGACCTTATAGCGGTGTCTTTCCGCCCAGCGCACAAACATTCTGTAGAGCATTTGGACCCAATCCTGTGCTTCCGTACCGCCTGCTCCGGCGTGGAGGGTAAAGATGGCGTTGTTGCGGTCATAGGGACCGCTGAGCAGGATCTCCAGTTCCAACTCCGCAAAACGCTGCCCGAGCTGTTTCACGCCCTGTTCAATTTCCACTTCCAGATCAGCGTCATTCTCTTCCAGAGCCAATTGCCAAAGGGTTGTCTGATCTGCCAGTTCCTGTTCCAGTTCCTGATACAATTTAACGCGGCCTTGCTGATAAGACAATTCCTGCATTGTCTTCTGGGCTGCAGCCGGATCATCCCAAAAATCCGGACGCTGTAGTTCCGTCTCTAGAGCAGCAATTGTTTTTTCACGTTGAGCGACGTCAAAGGGAAACCCTTAATTCTGCCAACCGCATTTCTAAGGTTTCAAATTCTTTCTTCCATTCTGTTAACACTGACTATCATCCTTTACTTTACTATTCTTTTCTTGAACCACAACATTTTTTATATTTTTTTCCGCTGCCGCAGGAACAGGGATCATTGCGACCAAGCTGCTGTTCCACATGTACCGGGCGTTTGACCTGGTTTTCCTCTTCAGAGCGGTTTTCTCTGACTTTCTGGGGCTGCTCTTCTGTCTGAACGCGCACCTGGGGAGTGATCCGCATCATATAACGGATGATATCCTCCTGAATAGCAGCTATCATATTGTGAAACATTTCAAATCCTTCGTGCTTGTATTCAACCAGAGGATCTTTTTGCCCATAGGCCCGTAAACCAATACCTTCACGCAGCATATCCATGGCATCCAGGTGATCCATCCATTTATGATCAACAACCTGGAGCATAACCGCTCGCTCGAGCTGCCGCATGATATCTGAGCCAAACATTTCTTCCCGGCTATCATAAAGTCCCTCGGCCTGCTCATATAGCAATTCGTATACTTCATCTTTGGTGAGTCTGGCTAACTGGTCTGCGGTAAGTTCATGACCGGGCAAAAATAAATTCTCGCAGTATTCCAGCAGACTGGGCAGATCCCAATCTTCAGGGTAGTTGCTATCCCCGCTGAATAAGTCCACAGTCTCGTGAATGACCTTGGCCAGCATATCCATAATATTGGAACGCAAGTCTTCCCCGGTCAGAACAGCCCTTCTTTGCGCATAAATGACCTCCCGTTGCTGATTCATGACATCATCATATTCCAGCACATGTTTCCGGATATCAAAGTTACGATTTTCCACTCGTCTTTGGGC
>DDXI01000175.1 GCA_002347475.1 Peptococcaceae bacterium UBA2264 | reverse complement strand
TACACTTTTATATTATCATTTACATCCTATCACATACACCCTTCATATGAAAATTATACCCGAGGTCAACTCTTAAATAAAACCTATCCCATATTAAAAAAGCAAAAAGGCCCTTAGCATCTTGCCAAAGGCCTTAAAATATTTGCTTTTATATTGTTCCGTCTGCTGGTACCTCTGGTGTTGCAGGTATATCAGGTGTTGCAGGTCTTTCTTTTGTCACATTGTTTTGCATAGCATCCGCATTCGGAGCCTTTTTATCTGAAGCTGGTGTGTCAACGGCTGCATTTCCTTCCTGGCTGCCAGCTTGTTCAGCTTTACTTGCAGCATTTTGTTCCTTCAGGCCTGCGTTTTCAGCTGGTTCGCTCTTTTCTCTGTCAGTTTGGCCATTCGCTGCAGCTTCTTCAGCTCTCTCCCGGCCTTCTGCGCCCTTTGCCGCTGTAAAGTCTGCCATCAACTCTTTGACAGGAGTATTGATATAATCATCAGCTTCTTCCTGGCTATCAATTGTTTCGCCAAGCAAATTGGTAATAATATTATATTTTCCAGGAGTCATACCCCATCCCTTAGCTGCCTGAACCATTTCATAGCCCGCAGCTCCGGCTGATACCTCTGCCTTTAGACCATTTTCCACGATTTCCTCTTCAACTGCTCCTTGCAGCTTTCCAGCTAACCGTTCAGCCTTATCGTCATTCTTTGCAGCAGAGGCAATCAAAATGTTGCCGCCTTCTTCATCAAAGTAGCCGGCTTCCGCTATGCGTGCAACAGCCACGGAAATTGCCTCCTTGATATCTTTATTTTTTAAATCAAGTCCTTCCAAAACTGCAGCTGCATCTTCATTGACGGCTTCCACACCAATAACACGTTCAAACATGTTGACTTCCATCAATACACTTGGATTAACATCAAGGCTTACATAATAATAAGGGCTTGCGTAAGCATATCCTCCGCTGCCCATCAGCATGACAAACATTGCTGCCGCTGCCGCTATGACCTGAAATCTTCCTTTTTTTCGTATTGCCTTTTGTTTCATATTCACCACATCTCCAATCTTAAAATTTCTGTTCTTCAATTTCACGACTATTCCGTCGTCCTGTAACAAGGCAGCATATCCGTTTTTAATCTCCACTACGACTGCTTTCATCGCTCATCCTCCTCTCCGATATAGCTTAAATATTCCGAGAGATAGGGATAATCTCCATGGAGTATTTCAGCTGCTGCTATCATAAATTTACGATGGCGTTCTATAATTTTTCGGGGTACCCCTGTTTTTTTTTCCATTATTTTAATAGGCAATTGTTTGCTGTTTCTCATTTCTGTTATTAGTACAGGTTTATTCAGCAGATAAGAAACTACTTTTCCACAAGCAGCTTTTGTTTTTTTAGCCTTTGGCGAGCATTCAGCTAAATCCATAAAAGAAAACCCATAGCTTTGAAACACCTGGCTGATTGCCTCTATTTCCAACTTTAAATTATTATCATTTTTTTCAATAACGGCATTATCCTCAAGACTATCAACCTGAATCTCTGCACTGTATCTCCCTTGAACTCTGTAGTAGTCAACAAGGCTTCTGTGAATCAACAGTTCTGCAAAAGAAATAAAACTTCCCCGTTCGTAATCGTATTTCTTTATAGCTTCTGAAAAAGCAACTAATACTATTGACCACTCATCATCATTTTTTGACACATAGTGCTTCGCTGTCTTAAAGGCGCTTTTCAATATGAAAAATTCGTGCTGCGCAATAAACTCGTTAAGTTTCTGCGAATCCTTTGCCGCAATGACAGCCATTTGATCGAGTTCTCGCATTTTATCAACTCCAAAGAAAGTGTATATTTAATTATATACGAATAAACTGCTTTCTTTTTTAGGGTACAGTTAAACTTTCATATAAAGAAGCCTGGTATTCCCAGGCTTTTCTTTATCAAGATCCGAGTAATTTTCATTCAAAAATTATTTATCAGCTTTCTCAGGGAATATCCTGAGCAGGAACATAAAGCTCATTAGCAAGAGACAAGAGCATTTCTTCGGAAGCGCCTTTATCCATATAGATGCAATACATAAGGCCGGGAACAACATCGTACCACAAGCAGATGCCTTCTTTGCCTTCATTATAACGCAACTCACCACTGCAATAACTAACCTCAATCTTCTTTATCTTGGTCCAGTCAAAGTAGGCTCCCGAAATATCTTCCAACGCTGTTGCAGACCGAATACGATAAGTATACTCAACATTGCTTCTGGTAAACTTCGCCTGTGCAATCGGATAACCATCATCCGTATTGATGATAAAATAGTTTACGCTTTGTGCATCTTTTGGAACATTCAACGTTATGCCGAGTGTCTTGAGGATTTCTGCAGCGGTTGATTCCTGAACAGGATTGACTATTTCAGTGCCAGATTGCTGCTCAGTAGTTTTTGCGCAGCCAGATAATGAACATACAAATACAAGTGTTAAAAGCACAGCCATTGCTTTTTTCATAAGACAATCCCTCTTTCTTTTGTGGTGATCTGTTCTTATTTTAAATCTTGGCTAAATTATTATTTTTCAGCCGCCTATTACCAGCATAATCCATTCCTCCTTTTCTTGCAAGATGGCTTCTTTCAATAATTTCTCGAAGTGGTGGCTTCTCACCGGATAGCCCCGGGCTCTGAAGGTTGCTCCGCTGGCTTATATAAGCTCCAAAGGATGTGTTTCACTCGGAAATTGACTTGCTCTCGTCTTGTGTTTGGGCAATACCAATACAATAAGGACAATGAGGGTAAAATAACAGCACTGAGTTGGTTTACCTAACGTATATTTGAATATTCATGAATTAAAGGATATTTTTATGAATGTCGAGAATACTAATTTAGATGAAGGTTACAACTCAAACTGAAATTAGGTGATCTCCATAAGGAAAAGAGTACTAGTTAACCCGAGAGATATTGTTCTATATAGGATAATTGTATTAATTTTGATTGTTTTGGCCTTTTTTGGCATACTGGTAATTTCAGTTAATTATAGGAACAAGAACTTTTCTTCTGCACCGATTAATTCTTCCACCCCAGCAACAACGAAAGCGGATATTTCTGCAGGCACACCCGTATCAGAGTCAGATTTACCAATTCTCACTTTTGCTGTTATTAGTGACATTCATATTCGGAGCAGTGCAACCGCGCTGGAACATTTTGTAGGCGCCCTGACTGATTTGACCGTTAACATACAGCCGAAGCCTGACACTATTGTGCTGAACGGCGATCTGGGAGACGGAACGACTGATGATTATGCATTATTGGGCAGTATAATAAAAAAAATGCGATTGAATACGGAGGGCAATCCACTATGGTTTGCTACAATTGGTAATCATGAATTTTATAATGCTTATTATGAACCCTTGAATAATTCCTGGAGCCCGGGTACATTTCCGAATGGTGATACCGATGAAAAAGCGATAAGACGATTTGTTACCTTTTCACAACGAGAAAGAGTATATACTGACGCATATCTTAAAGGTTATCATTTTATTTTCCTTGGTTCGGAAAAATCGGCGATGTCAGATAAAAATATTGGTGATTCAGCCTATCTTTCCAGCACTCAGCTTAGCTGGCTGGAAGAGAAGCTCAAAGAAAACTACATTCCGGGCAAACCAATTTTTGTCTTTTTACATCAGACTTTGTTCAACAGAACAGGCGAAATAGGCGTCTATGTGATCCAGGCAGAGCAATTAAACAATATCCTGAAAAAATATCCGGAAATTATTCTGTTTTCTGGTCATTTACATCTGTTGTTAGGCAGTCAGGCGACTGTAATACACAATGTTTTTACGATATATAATGATTCATCAACATACTGTCCCATAAGCCCGGACTTCAAATCCTTTTACGGAAAAAGCGAAGGTCTTTATATTGAAGTCTTCGAAGATAAAATTGAAGTAAAAGGAAGAGATTTTATCAATAAAACGTGGATTTTCGAAAATGCCATCCCTGTTAAACTTGGGGAAAAATAATACAAGTGATAATCAGATATTTGAAAAATAATTTCAGTAAAATGCTTGAAAAGAATCAATAAGATGATGTAATGTTTCAAAATGAGCGAAATCCAAAATATATTCAGGGCCTCACTGCGAATAATTTGCGGTTAAGGAGATCTTGGCCCAAAGTCAGGGTGCGGAAAGTAAAATAGACAAGAATAAATACTAAGGGAAAAGCATAACGGGTCTGTCCCTCTGTAACAAAATATATCCCTGTGAACATTAGAAAGGTCAACAGTAATCCTGCTTCTTTTCCTGCATGAGGAATTGTTCGCAATTCTTTTTTGGCAGCCTTATATAAATAATAAAAACTAAAAACAAGAATAGCCATAATACCAGGCAAAAAAACTATTACCCAAAGTCCAACAGCTATATAAGTCAAAATTGGACTGGTATTAATCGAAAAATTAGTGCCATAAAAGATAAAATCGGAATCTCCGAGTGGATGAAAGTATGTGTTGTCTATTCTTTTAAAGCCTAAAATCATAAATTTACCTGGATTATTAATAATCCATTGTTTTGCAGCCTTACTCAACATTTTATTCTTTTGAGTAGCGTTAGCTGTTTGGTATTCAGGTTTATTGACTATGGAGCCGGCAACGTCTGCTGCAGGCATCCAGACACCGCGAATGTTTTCTGAATTATTGTTAATATATAGTATTATTCCGCTGTTATTAGAAATGTAAGTAAACTCACCAATTAACTTGTAATTTCGGTAAAGCCAGGGCGTGATAGCTAATAAACAAATGATTAAAACTATTCCTGCCCTCTTCATAGCTAAAAGAACGGAATGCTGGCTTATTAATTCTATAAGAAAAACAATCAGAACAAAAGCCGGGAAAAAAGGTTTAACTAAACTCATTAAACCTGTCAGCAGACCAATAAGCCAATACTTATATTTGATATTTGAAAAATAAATATTAAATATAAGTAACAGCAGTGATGTAAAGAATATCTCTGTACTAACGATACTATTGTAATATATATTCGTGGGGAAAAAAACAAAGGCTAAAAAAGCCCCGCGTCGAGTCCACTCTTTCAGAGGCAGGATTTTTAAGATGCGTAAAAACAATATGCAACTAACAAAAGTCAGTACAATATTTAAGCTTTTGGCAACTAGTAAACTCGAGCCGAAAAGCCGGTAAAAAAAGGCTAAAAAAACTGGATAACCTACTGCGTAAAACGTATTTCCCCAAATTCCTCCTTTGGCAATTTGTTGAGCTAATTCATGAAAAAAAAGAAAATCAGGAAATGGTTGGGTGGGAATACAAATAATCCAGGTTAAATTCACAAATAAACTCGTAATTATTATCCAAAAATAATACCGTTCCAGTGAAAAAATAGATTTCAATTATCTAACTCCTCTTCTTAGTTAGTTCAAGAAGCCAAAACAACCGTAATGTATTAGAAAGAGAGGCATCCACTCTCAATTCAATTTTTTTGAAATTATACTACATTATTATATTATAATATCATATAGATATATATAATGGTTTTGCGACAAATTAATAGATTGAGGCGCGATCTTTCCATTTGGAAATACGATAAATATCTTGACAAGCACAGATGATAATGTAATCTGTATTGGTATGACTAACTATGTTTTGTAAACTACCGCAGGGTACAGTATAAGCGGTCCTTAAGCTTATACGCAATAAAACTGTTATAATACGGGAGGTTTATAAATGAATTTTGATGTGCTAGTTGTAGGGGCCGGACTGGCCGGAGCAACCACAGCTAATTTATTAGCCAATAAGGGCAAAAAAGTCTTAGTGGTTGAAAAACGAAAAAATATTGCCGGCAACTGCTATGATTTTAAAAATGCTGACAATATTACTATTCATAAATACGGTCCCCATATATTTCACACTAACAACTCAAAAATATGGTCATTCATTAATCAGTTTGGCGAATTTAATCAATATCAACATCGTGTTTTAAGTTATGTTCAGGGACAGTATGTTCCATTCCCAGTAAATACGAATACTATTGAAAAATTATTTGGCAAGAGTATAAGTGTCGACCAGTTAAAAGAATTTCTCGAAAATGAGGTTAAAGTATCCAGCTATAATGCTCCAGTAAGAAACTTTAGAGATGCCGTAGTATCCCAGGTAGGTGAACGACTGTATCAATTATTTTTTGAAAACTATACGAGAAAACAATGGGCAATTGATCCGCAAGAAATATCGGCTGAAGTGGCAACAAGGATCCCAATAAGACTTGACAGGGATGAAAGGTATTTTTCCGAAAGGTTTCAAGGAATACCAATTAAAGGCTATACCTCTGTGATAAGCGAGATGCTGAGTCATTCAAACATTTCAATACTTTTAGGCGCAGATTATTTTCATGTGAGTAATTGGATTGAAACTAATTTAACGGTTTACACTGGTAAATTAGACGAATTTTTCAACAAAAAGCACGGAGAGCTTACGTACAGATCTCTTAATCTATCCTTTAAGACCATTGATAAAGAAATCTACCAACCAACTGCGGTTGTAAATTACCCGAATGATTATGATTGGACTCGTATAACTGAATTTAAGCATTTTCTAGGGGAGAAGTCTGCTAAGACTACCCTGCTATATGAATATCCCTGCGAAGTTGGCGAACCGTATTATGTGGTTTTAACTGATGAAAACCTGCAACGCAGAGCGAAGTATTTAGATGAAGCAACGAATATGGAGAGATCTGGCAAGTATTTATTTATCGGGAGATTAGCTGAGTACAAGTACTATAACATGGATCAAGTAATTGAAGCAGCTATTAATAAGGTTTCTGGTTGGGAGAAGTCCCAATGAAGCAATTATTAGAATTAATTATTATTCTATTTAAGAGGTATAGAATAATAATTTTGTATCTGATAATCGGAGGCACAGGAGCTGCTATTGATTTTTTACTATTTATTGCTCTAACCAGTTATTTTCATTTCACTTACACACTTGCGAACGTCATAAGTGTTAGTGCAGGAATCACAAATAACTTCATATTAAATTCATTTTTTAATTATAAAGTCAAAGACAGAATGTTTACCAGGTTCCTGATGTTCTACGGGGTAGGTATTGTGGGGCTGGGAATAAGTACGCTTATGTTATTTGTATTCATTGAAATCCTAAACTTCCCAGTCATATTCTCAAAGGTTTTAACTATTTTAATTATTCCGTTAATTCAGTGCTATCTCAACACACGATTTACATTTAAGAAAGGCGTGGTTAAGAATGGAGTCCCTGTTAATAGTTATGCCAGCTTACAACGAAGAGGAAAATATAAAAACAGTAATTGAAGAATGGCATCCAATAGTTGAAAAAATAGGTGTTAATAGTAAACTGATAATAGTTAACGACGGGAGTAAAGATAAAACTTATCAGGTGGCAAATTCTCTGATAGAAAAATACAATCGTTTGATTGTTCTGAACAAGGAAAATTCTGGCCACGGACCTACCTGTTTGTATGCATATAAATTTGCGTTGGCGGAAGGGGCAGATTATATCTTTCAAACAGATTCCGATGGTCAAACCCTTCCTCAGGATTTCTGGAAATTTTGGGAGAGCAGACATCACTATAACTTGATAATAGGTAGCAGAAATAAAAGGGAAGATGGATTATCTAGAGTTTTCGTCACAAAATCCTTGAAAATAATTCTTTTCATAATCTTTGGTACCTATATTCAAGATGCCAATACCCCTTACAGGCTAATGAAAAGGGAAACACTTGAAGTTCTAATTGAAAAGATACCTTCTGATTTCTTTCTTGCCAATGTGCTCCTAAGCGTATTGGCAAGAAAAGAGAAGGAAAAAGTTCACTGGATACCAATAACATTTCGCCCCAGGCAAGGTGGGACCAATTCGATAAATATTAAAAGAATCATAAAAATTGGATTTCAAGCTGTACGCGAATTTAAAACGCTTTCCAAACATGGCAGAGATTCCGTAAACGGTAAGAATAACTCCCTTGCTCGAAAAATTTAAAGAACAAACTCTTTTACAAATAGCCCGATGACGATTCTGCTTATTAGCAGATCATCTATCCTGAGAGCTGTAACTCTTTAGCTTACGGTTAGAATTTTTCTTTGATAACACCTTTACTGAATGCGCTTAAGAGCATCTCAAGATGATAGATCTGTTTTTTTAGTTCCTGACCAATATCAGTATCGGATATCATCTTCCTGTCAACTACCTTCTCAACAACGCTTAATGTTGAGCGGATATCTATTCCGTCGTTTACCGATTTTTCCACGGATTCGAAAGGCTCATGGCTGGCCAGCTTCATACCGTAGGAATTATAGATCAGAGTATATCCGGCGATCCCTGTCTCGCTTTGATAGGCTTTCGCAAATCCGCCGTCAATAACTAATAGCTTTCCGTTGGCTTTTATTGGGTTCTCCCCTTTTACTGTCTTCACAGGGACATGTCCATTGATAATATGCCCATTATCCGGATCAAGTCCGAACTCCTCAAGGATCATCATCGCAATCTTTTCATCATTGATTAAAGTAAAATAAGGGGTATAGCTTTCCTTGTGAGGTGTTTTATCATCAATTAAATACCTTTCCAGGGTTGCCATCTTGTCCTTACCGAATAGCGGGGAATCCTGATGGCACCATAGATACCAAAGAAAATCTGTGGAGTTGTCCTTGCTTTCTCTGCCGAAATAGGCTTCCCGTGCCCATTGCTCCATCTTATCCAATAAAGGCTTTCCTGATTCTTCTGCACCGTTGAGCTTTATCTTTTTAAACGTCCCGTCAGAATTCATGGGAATGGATGCATGGAACAACAGGTTGGAGTTGTATTTTAAATACATGCTTCCCTTGGCAAACATGAACCTGATATGTTTTTGGAGCTTCTCGCTTTTCAAAAATGAATACCGGAGCTTGTTGATGACCGATTTTTCTTCTGCGGTCAGCTTCCAGGGTTCTTTGGGGTCAATGGTCGGGAAGTTCTGGATATTTAGGTTGTATACTTCACTTCCAATGTTGATGGTATGTTCCTCATAATTGATTTTATCAAGAAGTAACCGATCATTCATATCATATTCAGGGTGGTTTAATACCATTTCATGTTCAAGTTTGAACTGGATAATAGTAATAGCCTTATGCATTTTTGAAAGAAGATCAATATCCGAATCCGGCACGATATCGCTGGAGCTGATTTTTTGTTTATATTTGCTGTAGTCATATCCCTCATAGGTGGTCATTGCAAATGTAGCGAGGGGGAAGAGATTAATCCCATAGCCTTCTTCCAGGATATCCAGGTTACCATATCTCAGACATATGCGGACTACGTTGGAGATACAGGAGCGGTCACCTGCACCTGCTCCCATCCAAAGAATGTCGTGGTTTCCCCACTGTATATCCACGGAATGGTGTTTCATCAGGGTATCCATAATAAAGTGAGGTCCTGGTCCCCTGTCGTAGACATCACCGACTATATGCAGATGGTCAATAGTGAGCCTCTGAATAACGGCGGAGATATTTATAATAAAATCGTCAGCCCTATCCAGTTCCACTATTGTATCGATGATTTTATTGTAGTATTCTTTTTTATTGAACCGGTCTTCATCCTCATGGAGGAGTTCCTGAATGATGTAAGCGAAATCCGGAGGAAGTGCTTTTCTGACCTTGGATCGTGTATATTTTGACGAAGCGTCCCTGCACACCTGAATTAGCCTGTAAATGGTGATCTCATACCAATCGGAAAGGTTTACCTCCCTCTCTTTGACCAGTTGAAGCTTATCTTCAGGGTAATAAATCAGGGAGGCAAGCTCATTGATATCATTTTGAGAGAGTGTCATTCCCAGTACATCATTGATTTTCCTTTTTACAACGCCTGAAGCATTTTTCATTATATGGTTGAAAGCTTCATATTCTCCGTGTAGATCGGTAAGGAAGTGCTCAGTGCCTTTGGGCAAATTCGAGATTGCTTTCAGGTTGATGATTTCAGTAGCTGCCCGTGAGATAGTGGGGAATTTTTGAGACAGGATTTCAAGATAATCCTGCTGCAGCAGCAGCTCTTTTACTGTGAAATTATTCAAATTATAACCCTCCCTATCCTCTATATTATATCTCATTTCTTTTGATTTAATAAAAATCTTTTATGTTGTGAAAGTGTTCACATTCTTGACATTTGATCCGAGGGGCTGCATTTTATCAGTTGTAGCGAACCCCTGAGAGCAGAAAATGCAGAAAAGCCCAGTAATACCGGACTTTTCAGTTGTATCAATATGTGCGTGATTTTAGGGAATAAACGTCTTGAATCTTATCCTTTTTAAGACGATCTCCTCCTTTACCTATAAAAATCTGGTTAATCCTCTTTTTCCGAATCTTCTTCTTCAGTCTCCTCTTCTCCAGTGTACTCATAGGTAATTATTCCATCAACAATTTTATAAATGTCCCGTTTGCCAAAAGGCCGCACTACAACCAACTGCCAATGGTCCCCCTTATCCGACAGGAAAAAGTCCAGCATTCTTCTATAATACTTAAAGCTGATATTTCCTAATCCCAGCTTATCGCAGGTCTTAACCAGTTCAATAATTCTTTGCCTTGTTTTTTCATCCAGCTCATAATGTGACTTCATAATGATACCCCCCCTTTTTACTATAAAATGTTTAAGATTTTATTTTGAGCTCTATTTTTATGAGTATGACGCTATAATTACAGTTCTATCCCTAAAAGTTAAGGCAACTGATTTCCGCTGTGAGTGTGTTATTAACTAAATAGTCCATTGCTCATGTATTATTCCTACCAGATACCAATCCGTGCCGGATTGTTCAAAAACAAGTTTCAGACTCTCCCAATCCATCCCCTTGTATTGCTCTTCAAAGCCAGGAAAATGATACTCAATCGTCACGCCTTGCGGGTAAACCGTTGCGATATTATTAATCATATTGCCTCTTTGCAGCACTTCATTATAACTGATCTGAGGGGCCGCTAGAAAATCTTTATCGTAAATAAATTTTGCATAGTAATCATTAAAGATAAGATCGATCGGATTTCCGGAACCGTCATACTTTCCCCAATTATATATTGTATTGTCGCTAAATAAGCTTGAAATACCGGCGACAGGAAAGATTAAATCAGTTGATGTGTTGATATTCGTATATGGTGAAAATCGCAAGCCTTTTTGGGGATGAACAAAACTGCCCAGTGCATTCATGTCTTTATTTTTCATAGCCAAAAGAATTCTATCTGCCTTCTCCTGGATAACAACTCTTCTCTCATTATTCAAACCACTTGAATCTTTCTTCAAACTGTTCACCTCAAGGGTAAGTTGCTCATTTTGGGCCTTCAAACCCTGAATGCTTGATTGGAATGTTTGCTGTTGCATGAAATAAACGACACTGCTTGAAATAAAAACCGCAAGGAGCGTAATGATAACTGCAACCGATAATTTAACAGTTCTGCCTTTCTCCACAAATAACACCTCGCTTTTTTAAATTGATGCAACTCAGATTGGATTTTTAGAGAAATCATTTACTTTTGTCATCATCCTTTACTTCAATCACTGGGCTGGGATTATAGTTGTCTTTCCTTTTCCTGCGATACTCCCGCCATAATACAATTAAATAGACAATAATTGCTCCGGCAAATACTGAACCTAAAATCACAAGGACAAGGGAGACTTCTGCCCTAAACCAAAGAAAATTTATTGCAACCGGTAAGACATTTTGGATAGTGAAAATTGCTACGAGCAAAGCAAAGATTAAAGTTAGAATTAATAGAAACATCTTTACATTCCCCCCTTTTTTCCAAAACTTCTGCTTATCTCATTTGAACTCCTGCTTCGAAATACATTTTTATCCCAAATGATTGTCGGAGCGCCCTGTACAATAATAAAATAAGAGAGAAAGTCCTGAATAGCTCGAGGCTTTTTTGATTTATGGATATAAATATCCACTGCCAGTTATATCATAATTCATATTTATTTTTTAGCATTTTCTGCTAAATTTCCAAATCAAAATTTATAATCGGCCTTTCATGATACATTCATCATGTATGAAGCGTCTTTGTTTGCTTCATAAAATACATTATGCTTATATATCAACGTATGTGATAATCAGTTATTTCTTTTATAAAATCTTGTTTTATTTCCAGAAACGTCTTTGATGATAGCAGCAGCTTACTGCTCAGCATGAGTTGCAGAATCCTTCACCGTTTCGGTCTTTTTGTGGAACATATGTTTGATGTTGCAACAGTTCTTACAGCATTTATTTTTCAAGTTTACGCGCATTTTCTGAGACCCGACCTGAGGGCCAAAAGAAGTCCTGCTGCCACACCTACAGCGGCTGCTACACCCATTTCTACGGCGTGTTTCCGCTCTGCTTTGGCTATCTCTATGTTTCTTTTCTCCCTGCACATCGAGTGACATAATCTTTTCAAGCTCATTATGAAAACCTCCTCACTTATTGATTTGTTTTAATTGTTAGTTGACTTTTCACTAAAGTTGCGGAGATGTCATAGCGGTCTGGAAAATAGCCAGGATTATCGAATAAATAGCAGGTAGTCAGTGTTAGATTGCTTTATAAGACAGATAAAGGTTCAGATTTATGGTATTATCTTTCTATTTACACATTTAAAATCTTCCGTACTCGTCACAACTTATAAAACCTCGGTAGTTTCAGTTGCTGCTTGATCAAACATGCTGTGACGGTCATCTGCAGACCGGCCCGCAAAATGTGTTTTGCTTCGGTGGGGGCAGACTCCCCCCACCGAAGCCTCTTTGTTCGGCTTTAGCAAGTGAGTTGTGAGCAGTAAAATCACAAGTTGTTGACTTGAAATGAAAAAGAAGCTTTCAAAATAAGTGTTAATTGCTTGATGAACGCCTGCCACTTAAGAGATTTATCACAATTACAACAATGGCAATGACGAGAAGAATATGGATTAATCCGCCCAAGGTATATGAAGAAAGCAGGCCAACAAGCCATAAGACCAGAAGAATTATTGCGATTGTCCATAACATTTTTCATCATCCTTCCTTTATTAAGGTTGTTCAGGTTTTTCTCACTCCCTGTTCTTTGGACTGCGTCACCCCCCTAAAAATCACAATAACCCACCTTATTAGGTCGGTTACGCCACTGGCTCAGTACGAGGGATAAGCGTCCAAATGTACCCCCGCATTCATCGCTTACCTTTGGTATATTATTCTTATATTTCTAATTATAACATTAAAAATGATCATTATGCTTTTTTGTTATCGTCAAATTCTATCTATTATCGCTAAATTTTAGCATTATTTTGATGTGGAAATTTACTAACAGCTGCTTCGGCCAATATCTTGATTTTGTATCTAATTTCGTTTTTCTGGCAAATGAGAAAGCAACCCCTATAGAAGTTGCTTTCTCATGATTCTTGTTAATTCCTCATATTACTTTTCTTCTTAATTATTTTTCTTTTTGTCAATGATTTTATTTATCTTTCCCGCGAAGTCTTCTTTTATTTCAGAAACCATACCATCATTATAACAGCATCAGATACCACACCAGTACCGCCCAGGGCAATAACATCACTGGATGCGCCTAATTTGGGATTAACTATGCTGGCAGCTTTGACTGTGACATTATCAGTCAAAAGAACGGGGGCACCAGTTAGTGCAGCCAGGGGAGAACCAGCCAGAGCGTCAACCAGGCTTACTCCATTGGCAACATAAACCTTAGTATAGTCATAGGTCAGGGCTTTGATAACTTCGATGTTGGTATCATAACGGTCGGCACCGGACAAACGGGTGGCACCGGCTATGTCTTTAACCAGGGTTGGACCGCCAATAATATAGGTCGTGGTGCCTTTTAATTTGGCAGAATCTAAACTGCCGTCAGGATTAGCTAAAACGATAGCATAATTGTTGGCAGCAGCATAAGAAGCTACGGAAAGGGCATCAGGAATAGCATTGTAGCCGACAACAAAAGTACCGGCAGGGCTGGCTAATCTGGCATTAATAAGGTCATTGGTTGCCAAGCGGTCTGCACCGGAGACTTTCTCGGCAGAAGCAGCAACGGTTTTAACTTCATTAACCACTGCATCGGAAACAGCACCGATGGCGATAACATTTTTGCCGCCCAGTTTTGCTTTAACAGCAGCATCCAGGGAATTTTTATAGGTTAAATAAATAGGGCTTACTTTTCCGGCCAGGGGTGCTACAGCCAGAGAATCAACCAGGTTAGCATCATTAGCCGCTGCAAGAATAACAGTGTCGGCAGAACCAAAGTTATCGGCAACGGCTATAGCAGTGGCGATACGGTCAGCTCCAGATAGCCGTGCAATGTCAGAAGCAAACACTTGCAGAGGAATCATGATCAGAACCATGGCAACAACAATTAATAAAACTAAGGCCTTTTTCATCTTTCTCATATAGTAATCTCCTCTCTTTTTTGGAATTCGTTTTGTCTGCAGTGCAGCGGCTTACTTTTTATCACGCCAATCTCCCCACTCCGTTGTCTTGTCTATCCCTCACCCCCCTTATAAGCACAAAAACCGACCTTGTCTGGTCGGTTACGCCACTGGCTCAGTACGAGGGATAAGCGTCCAAATGTACCCCCGCATTCATCGCTCTCCTTCTGGTATATTATGCTTATATTGTAAGTATACATTAGGCATAAATTAATTTCAATAATTTTCTGAATATTTTGTAATATAGTGTTTTAGCTTAACTGAAATGGTTTTTTCTATTGTTAGTTGAATTGATGATAAATTTATCCTGAATCCGTGACGGTTCTATACTAAGAGATCTCTGGCAGAGTATGAACTGTTTCATTATCGCCAATATGCAATAAAATGATATCCTTTTATCTTATTTCCCCATATGGAGAGCGAAATAATTGAATGTCATTTATGGGAAGATTTTTCCTTAATAAAGAAGGAAAAATTTCAAACGATATCGAATATCTATTATAATATAATCCTAATCTAATTTGGCATTCCCAGACCCAACCTGACAGAGATAGAGTGAATTTGAAGGAGGCGGGGAAAATGTCCATTAAAGAATTTATTGAAAAAGGTAAAAAAGAAAAGATGAAGAAAGCCCGTAAAAAAGCTGCTAAAAACGTTGCCCTCGGGGCTGCAGCAGGCACCATGGCAGGAGTTGCCTTGGGAATTTTACTGGCGCCTAAGGCTGGTATAGAGACAAGGAAAGAAATTGCCGTTGGCGCCAAAGATCTTGCTGGAATAGCTAAAGATAAGTTAGAAGATGTCAAAGAGAAATTAAATGAGGCTTCAGTCAAGGTAAAGGAAAATATCAAAAAAAAAGAAGCAAAAATCGAAGACGAGTTAGAAGAAATCCTGGATAAGGATGAAGCAGAGGTTGAAGAAAATAAAACTGATTTTGAACTGAAGGTGTAAGACATGTATATTTCCTTTGCGGATTTTTGCCTGTCAATTATAGTTGTCGTGGCAGTAGTGGCAGGGATCTATGTCGTCATCACTCTAAGAAACATCAATACATTGGTCAAAGGATTGGGAAAGCTCTTAGAGAGTAATGCTGATAATCTGACCAAGTCTTTGGCTCTCCTCCCGGAAACAATAAAGAGCACTGGTACTCTGGCTGAATCGGCCAGGGAACAGATCGACGATATCGGGCCGTCGGTCAGCTCCTTAGGCAGCAGCATAGCGCAGACAGCCGCCTCTCTGAATGAAAAAACCTTGGGCGGAATGTCCTTTGTCAAGACAGCGATGGATGTTGTCATTATCGTTAAAGATTACTTGGAATCCCGTTGGGGCAAATGAACATTGACCAACTTAATTAATAGCTTAAAAGAGCAGATTTCCTGCTCTTTTTTTGATTCACTATTCAGCTCATTCCCAGATTCTATACCCACTTCCATCTTCAATAAAGATTCCCATTAGGCCTCTTATTGTAAGGAATCAATTTGGCAAACGGTTTGGGCAGCATCTCCTGGACACATAAAGCAAGCAGTAACTGATCTCAAACGTTTTGCTTTTTTATTCCTTGTTATTTCATTATTGCCAATTACTTTGTTTACCCTTGTGTCCACACCACTAGGCTGTGCCGTTTATAAAAAACAGCAGTTCGGCAAGTATTTAACCTGAGCCGTCTAATGAATTATTTCGGCAAATCAATAATTTGATCCACTTCTCCTTGAGTTATTGCAAGCTATGCAAGAAAGTCCTTCCTCGTGTTTGCTTCAATTGGAATGCTCCTTGGCAGCCGATTCATCGATCCAGTATCCCTGGCGATTGTAATGTCGATGCAGTTCGGTCTCATAATCCCGGGTTAGCAGAGATTCCTCCGTGTATTCCGGTGACAGCTTGACGGTCTCGCGAAGAAGATTGACAAATACTTTCGACTCGTTCCAACTAACGCGCTCGATCCATTGCGGTGAAACCAGGACCTTTTTCCCTGGCCACCAGTTTCGAGTATCGATGATTAGATAACGGATTGCCCACGACTCGTCATCGATGATAAAATCATCGACGTGGCCAATTTCGCCATCTAGGGCTTGGATGTTGTAGCCACTCACTTCGTGAGTGCTGCGCAAATGGTGATCCCACTCTTTCTCACCTGGGGTTGTTTCTCTCCACATTTGGGGGTCACGCACAATGCAGGTATAAGGTCCCCACAAGTATGGGCTGGGGCTGCCCCAATACATCGGCCATCCATAATGCCCGTAGTATTCCTCCTCGAATTGTTGTGAGACGGGCTTGTCACTGTCCAAGGATGGACTGTCTTCAATTTGCTTTTTGGTCAAATTGATGGCGATATTTTGCTCTTCTTTATTCACGGCGACCAGCGCATACGGAGAGATCAACACCTGCCTGTCTGTAAGCCAGTTTCCTGTGTCGGCGACCAGATAACGAATCGTCCAGTGGTGGTCATCGAAATAGAATTCTTTGACTTTCCCTATTTCCCCGTCGAGGCTGTGCAATTTGAAACCCTTTAGTGTTTTGGCTTTGATTAGCATAATAATCATTCTCTCTTTCTTTGAGTTTCGTTATATTTGGCTTTTATCGCCCAGCGCAATGCATAGAGATCATAAGTGCGCAAAAAAGTATAACTACAGCAATTTTATAGGTCTCTTATTTGATTTTTCAGGTATTAACATAGATGAGCATTCCCCTTTTCCAGCACAGTATACAACAATCTCACGGATCACCCTTTCTTTATTATCATTGTCCAGCAAATTCTGCTTGCTGAACAATGGTACCGAAAGTTTTTATAACTTATAGACTTGTCTGCTGAAATATTTATTTTTTCTGATTGTCCTGCTCCGTGTATTCAGTTCTTTCCACACGGGTGCTGCTTCGCGGCGTCATTAGCTTCAGTACAATCCAGGCGATCAGGGCAACGACCACCATCGCAATCAGGGTTGCCGGCTCAAAGACCGCCGTGGTTTCTGCGCCACTGGTGGTTACCCGAGAGAATATGCCTTCAAAGATGCCCACAAAAGGCTGGGTTATATTATAAATGCCCTGTACAAAACCATTTGTCGGATTTGCTCCCAGCAGTTTGAAAACCAAGCGAAAGGCCAGGAGAATCTCGATTACGCCAAAGATTACGCCAATGATACGTTGTACGATATTACTTTCCTGTTTGGTATTGCGCGTCTCTGTTTGCCTGGTCATTTGTTCCATCGTCAACACCTCCAATTATTAATGAATTCATTGCAGCCCTACAGCAAACTTCTGAATTATCTGCTGCCTGATGATACGCA
>DDXI01000173.1 GCA_002347475.1 Peptococcaceae bacterium UBA2264 | reverse complement strand
GGTTGAACACCTGTCTATCTATGCCGAACTTGCCGGCCGCAGCCTTAGTTTGGCAAATGTTGAGGTGGTTGGGGAAAAGATCGACGATCTGGCAAAACCACTGGAATGGTATGGAACCTGGGCCAGGGATCTGATGGCCTTATATAATATCAAGGGTATCACTATTGAACCACCTGATCCTACCTGCTGCTCCGGCTGCGGTTTTGGTATTGCCACGGCAGTAATAAAATTTTTCATGAAAAATCCCGGCAAGGATTTTGGGAATATTGCGATTGTTATGGGCAGACAAAAAATGACCGACCCTGGGATGCGTAAAGTAATTGCCTTGGGCAAGTGTGCCTGTGAAAACAACAGTTCTCATCCCAATCTTGTGAAAGTTCCCGGTTGTCCTGCAGCTTTAAAAGTTATGTCAGAACGTTTGCAGGCTGTGGCAGATGAAATTGTTTAAATTAAAACTTTTCGATTACACTACAACCAGATGTTACCGTGACTTTGCCAATATGGATGTATTATGACTTTTAGAGATGAAAAGGAAAAGACGCCTCTGAGTAAATCTGCCCTAACAGATTTATTCAGAGGCATCCCTAAATCTGAATTAACCAGAATAATTTAAATGTGTATTTTAAGAGAATCTAGAGGAAACATGTGAAAATTTTTGATGTGAAAATTTAGATCAGCCAAACGGGAACATACCAATTTTTCTTGTCTATGGGTAAAAGGTCATTTGCCATACAGACAACAGCTCCGGTGCCGATATTTATTTTCAGCTGGGCAAGCTCTCCAAATCTCCCAGGATCGCTGAGAGGGTCTAATACCTTAAAAGGTTTAATTGATTCGGTTCTGGGGGAAGCCGCTTTTTTTGATTCGAGCGGATAGAGTGTTCCCCCTTGCCAAATAAGCAAGTCAATTTCCTTCTGATCTTTATCACGATAATAATAGAGCGGCGGAACTTTGCCGGCGTTCAGCCAGCTTTTGTAGATTTCTGAAAAAACATAGCTTTCGAAAAATGCCCCGGCCATTGCTCCCCGCTCTAAGGTTTCCGCATTTCCCCACTTCAGGAGATAGGCACAAAGCCCGGTATCAAGGAAGTGCAGAAGCGGCATTTTGACAGTTCTTTTTAAGATATTGTTCGAGTAGGGCTGCACCAGGGCCACAATGCCTGAGGACACCAGGACTGACAGCCATTTTTTAGCGGTTGGGGAACTAATTCCTGCCTCCTTAGCAATTTCTTCATACACCACAGGCTTGGCAGTCCTTGCGGCGACAACCGTCATAAAGTTATAGAAAGAAATTTCATTCGCTACTTGAGTCAAGTCCTTGATATCCCTTTGCAGATAAGTGTTGACATAAGATTTGTAGTAGGTCTCCAGGTCGATCTCCCCGGCATATAATGCAGGCATACTTCCTTTAAAAATACGGGCATAGGTTTGCATCAAATCCATCCTTTTTACCTGGTTGATTCTAGCCAGCAGCTTTTCAGGATCAGGTAGAAAGGGTTCGGATTTTGTACCACTTATTTCGCTGTTGGAAAGCCCGAGAAGTTCGATAATCCCTACCCTGCCGGCAAGGGATTCGCTGACATTCTTCATAGTTTGAAATACCTGAGATCCGGTTAGCCAAAAATCTCCCTTGCGTTTAGAGGAATCCACATTCATTTTTATATAGGGCAAAATCTCCGGGGCATATTGAATTTCATCAATAATTAGCGGAGGCGTATAGCGCTGCAAAAACAAGGCCGGGTCATTTTTAGCAAGCAGTCTTACAGCGGGATCATCCAAAGTGACATATTTCCGCTCTTTTGCTGCCAGCTTTTGCAGCAAAGTAGTTTTACCAACCTGCCTGGGGCCAGTAATTAACAGCACACCAAATTGCTTTGCAATTTGCTTCACTACATCTTCAGCAGCTCTTTTAATATACATAATTATGCACCTCAATTGCCTTAACAGTTTGTCTATTCTAAAGTATTATATTATTATAGACAGGAATTTCTTGATTGTCAATCTGTGCCACTGGCTAGCGCTATCCGTGGCGGTGTCTGATATCGAGTATCAAACGTCGTGTTCTTCCATAGCTTTTCCTCTTCTAACCAATATTTATACTATTTTTAACTGTTAACAGTCGAGTTGCGGTCGGTCAATTTAAGGGGTATGATGCGGTGGAACAAATAGCGTTGTAAAATGAAAATTGACAAACTCAGGGTATCAATGCTAACATGTACCTAACTAATATTAGTTAGGCATCGGAGTGAAGCACTTGAGTGAATCAACCAAAGAAATAATCAAAAGAACAGCCCTTTCGTTATTTGCCCAAAAAGGCTATTATGGGACAACCATGAATGAGATAGCCGAACTGGTGGGGATTAAAACACCCTCGCTTTATTTTCATTTTCGCGGCAAAGAGGAGTTGTTTTTTTCTGTTTACGAAGATTTAGCCAACGAGTATGTCAGCTTAATGGACCGCATAATGAATACCACGGAAAGCATGGAGATTGAAGACAGGCTTTTTTATATATTTGAACAGTTCATCAATTACTATATTGATAATCCGGAAAAACAAGCCTTTTGGAACCAGATTATCCTGTTTGCCCCCCCGGAAATAAAGGAGCGCTTTTTTGCCCATGTTTCAAATTGTGATATTCGCAGTCAAATAAAGATGCAGGAAATACTGGCCAGGGAAATAGAACAGGGACAAATCCGTAAGGGCAGTCCCTTTAAAATGTCCTGGTCTTTCCGTTCCATGAGGCAGGGAATAACTTATTGGCTGATGACGGCCCCGGAACTAAGAAGGGAAGAATTAATTGAAGCCTGTTGGACGGATTTATGGTTAGGATTAAAAAAACGTTGAACTGAGAAATAATTTCTGTAATTTCTATAATATCTGTAATTATAAAATATTCTGACAAATAGCGTGAGAAAGGATGAAGTATCATGGCAGTAGCCTTGGTAAAGAGACAAGACGACCAAACCCTGGAAGCCTTGCGCAAAGCAATTGAGATCTGCGGCGGTTTTAATGGTTTGAAACCCGGGACAAAGGTGATTCTTAAACCGAACATGGTTATGCGCAGTTTATTTCCCAACAAGCCGCCTATCGGCATGGTTACCCCTGCGGAAACGATGGAGGGTCTGATTATATTGCTGCGGGAGCAGGGCTGCCGGGATATCACGATTGCGGATGGCGGGGTCATCCATCCGGAATTGAATCTGAACACTGTTACAGCTTATGAAGCTGCCGGCTATAATGAATTATCCCAGCGCCTGCAGGTGCCCCTGGTTGACCTGAATGATGGACCTTTTGTGACGGTTGATCTGGACGGTTTGCCGGTGAAGATTGCCAGGCTGGTCACTGAGGCGGAATTTTTAATTGATATTCCTGTTCTGAAGACCCATAACCAGACTAAAGTATCTCTGGGGATCAAAAATTTAAAAGGCGTCATAGCTTATGAATCCAAGAAGNNGTCTATCGCTATACTGGGAAGGGCTATCAAGGTCGATCTGACGATTATTGACGGGACTTATGGCTTGCAAAAAGGCCCGACCAGTGATGATTATCATAAGATGGATGTTTTTGTGGCCGGTAAGGATATCCTGGAAGCTGATATTGTCGGCAGCTGGCTTCTGGGCTATGACCCGGCTGAGGTTGAACACCTGTCTATCTATGC
>DDXI01000170.1 GCA_002347475.1 Peptococcaceae bacterium UBA2264 | reverse complement strand
GATCTAAGGCCAATGGCCCTGGATGATTTAGGAATAGTGCAAGCCATAACCCAATATTTAAACAACTTTCAGGCGGCTTATTCCATACAATGTAAACTACATATTATAGGGTCAGAGAGGCGGCTGTCGCAGGCTGTTGAAATTTCCTTGTTTCGGCTTATTCAGGAAGGATTAACCAATGTTGCCAAGCATTCCTTGTCTGAAAGGGCTGCGATTGCCTTTGATTTTCAGGAGAATTCCACTGTTGTAAAAATAATTGATTTTGGCAAAGGTTTTAATGTTGATAATTTATTTCAGTCACCGGGAGAACATTTTGGACTTATCGGTATGCGAGAGAGGGTAGATATGTTTTCTGGTAATCTTGTCATACATTCTTCTCCAGGGAAAGGTACGACAATAAATATTACTATTCCTTACTAAAATGGGATGAAGGAGTCTTCGCATGATTCGTATTGTAATAGCAGATGATCATCCATTATTAAGAGAAGGTTTACGGCGAATTATCGAATTTGAGGAGGGTATCGAAGTTGTTGCCGAAGTAGGAGACGGTCAGGGAGCAATAAATGTTACGCGCAAGTTATCCTTTGATATCATGCTCATGGATTTGAATATGCCAGGTGTAAACGGCTTAGAGGCTTGCAAGGTCATTCGCAGGGAACGGCCGGATATCGGGATTATTGTTTTAACTATAGATGATTCGGATGACAAAGTTTTTCAGGTCCTGCAGCTTGGGGTTGCAGGGTATTTATTAAAAGATGTTGATCCCAAGACCTTGCTGGAATCGATTCGCAAAGTATATAATGGCGAACCTATCTTATCTCCGTCTGTGACCGGAAAACTCATAGGACATTTATCTCGTCCCAATATACCTAAGGAAACCTTCGGTCTCAGCAAACGGGAGATGGATATTCTGACATATGTTGCCCGTGGTTCATCCAACCGGGAAATAGGTAAATCCTTATTCATTAGTGAAAAAACTGTCAAAAACCATCTTTCCAGCATCTTTCGTAAATTGGAAGTCGAAGATCGGACTCAGGCTGCACTTAAAGCTATCAAACATAATCTTGTTATACTCGAATAACATAAACATATTTAATAGCCATATTTCATCAGCTATTATTGCACAGTTGGAGGCCTAATACATATGAAAATCAGTTTTTTCGGTGCTGCGAAAGTGGTTACAGGTTCTTGTTTTCTGGTAGAATCAGAGGGATTTCGTCTTTTGATTGATTGTGGCATGTTTCAGGGGTCTAAACAACTGAAACAACTCAATTATGAAGATTTTGTCTTTGATCCTGGCAGCATTGATGCAGTTATCCTTACTCATGCTCATACTGATCATTCGGGCATGCTTCCGAAACTCATCAAAAAAGGTTATAAGGGAGTGATTTGGGCCACACCAGAAACTATTAAACTTTGTTCAATAATGCTGCCGGACAGCGGTCACATCCAGGAGATGGAAGTTGAAAGAAAAAACCGTAAATTCAAACGGTTTGGCAAACCCCTTCTGGAACCAATTTATGATGTGGAAGATGCTATGTTAACGATTCCCTTCTTCAAAGCGGTATCCTATCAGAGAACCGTACATTTAACCTCATCTTTATCCTTTATGTTCAGCGATGCCGGACATATTTTAGGTTCAGCAAATGTGCTCCTTGATATTCATGAGAAGGATTTAAATAAACGAATAATCTTTTCCGGAGATATTGGCAATCAAGATCAGCCCTACATAGAAAATCCCACGATTCTTTTCCATGGGGACATAGTTGTTATGGAGACCACTTATGGAAACCGTATCCAGAATGGAGAAGCTGAGCGTTCAGAAAAATTAGCTGAGGTCATAAGATCAACTCATCAGGCTGGGGGAAATTTAATTATCCCCGCCTTTGCTGTGGAAAGAACTCAGGATTTACTATTTTATATTCGCCACCTTCAGGAGACCAGGCAAATTCCTGTAATGCAGATCTATATCGATAGTCCCCTGGCAATAGCAGCAACTAAAATATTCCAGGAAAGTGCCACTAATTTCGATAGCATAACTCGTGATATGATAAACCGCGGTAAAAATCCTTTAACCATGCCTAATGTCCATTTCAGTCAAACTGCCCAGGATTCGATAGCTCTAAATGAGATTCCAGGCGGGGCAATTCTGATTGCCGGAAGTGGCATGGCGGATGCTGGCAGGGTCAAACATCATTTGAAGCATAATCTTTGGCGCGAAAATGCCACAGTTCTTTTTGTTGGTTATCAGGCTGAGGGAACCTTGGGCAGATTGATAACTGATGGAGCAGAAGAAGTGACAATTCATGGCGAAAGAGTTGCTATCAGGGCAAATATCGTATCGATTGAGGGTTTTTCGGCTCATGCTGATCAAAAAGAGTTATTAAACTGGTTAGCAGGTCTCAGTAAGACTGTCGAAACAATTATTTTGGTTCATGGGGAACCCGATGCTCAAAATGTCTTTGCTCAAATAGTTACAGAAAAATTTGGCAAGGTACCGATCATTCCTGAATTGGGTGAATCTCTGGAATTTATCGGTCAGGAAATTATTCGGCATGCTCCTGATCATTTGTGGTTAAAGCCAGTTGAGATAGAAGAGCTTATCCCAAGTCCCAAGCCAGTTCGCCCACCTGTCAAATTACCGCGCCAGATCAAGGTACCCGTACATCGTGTACGTCGAGTCTCCAAATCTCAGGTAAATCGTGCTTACTCCCGTTTACGCCAGCGCCTCAAAGG
>DDXI01000141.1 GCA_002347475.1 Peptococcaceae bacterium UBA2264 | reverse complement strand
TCCTGATGATTTAATTACATTGCTCCAAGATAATTACTAAGTTCTTATTGTAAAGGGAATAATTAACATAAAAATGCCCTGCGATAATATATGATAATAGTTGTAGTCTGATTAATGTTGTAGTATTATTAATACTGTGGGTTTAAATCGAGATATTAAAATAATATGACGAAATTTAGCACTAGAAGAGATAATGATAATCTAAGTGTCAAAAAAATGAAAATAAACTGTGCAGCATAACTCTACTGTGTAGCGGTTTTGCTACACAGTAGAGTTAGTTGTATTAGTAAAGGACTGTTGCTGAGAACCTTTTATGCCTATGTTATTAGAGTAATGGTATAGTTATATTCTTGGCATGTTCCTTGCAATATATAAATAATTAGCGTAATTCATCGAATATTACGATTATTTTGAGCCCTTCAATCTGAGAAGGCTTAAAATAGATAATTATGTTTTAGCTTTCTAAGGCGCAAAGTAATAGTTGTATAGTTTGGGAGGTGATACGGACATATTTATGTTAATAACGCTTATTTCGCCGTAAGCGGCAACAGCAACCCGGTGCATACAATAAGGTAGTCGCCTTGGGGTGCCATGTTCAAGAACCGGATTGCGCACGGCATGCTCAGTGCCGGACTAATTTCTGCGGTGTTGGAGCAAATTGCCCGGTGTGGGCACCATTTAGTTGTTTCAGATTTCAACTTCAAACTGTCCGTTTATATTGGTAATACTATCACCGCCAAAGTGACCGTGGTGGAAAAGAAGGAAAGATTCCGCCTGCGCCTGCTTTCTGCGAACTTTAACCGGGACGGCAAGGCAGCTATAACCGGTGAGGCGGAAGCAATGCTGAAGGGAGCAGGACAAAAAAATTAAGTTCTAAGAAAGAAGTCAAAGCCCTTACATGCTGCCATTATAAAAAGTTAACAAAAATAAAAGGAGGATTTTGAATGCCACAATACGTTGATCATCTGCAAAAATTTTTTGATGTTAATCTTAAGAATTTAATGCCCAAAAAAATTGATATGCTTGAACTGTTTGCGAGGGATGGCCTGCAGCACGAATCAGTATTCGTGCCCTTGCAGTCAAAGCTGTATTTTATTGATCAAATCATAAAAGCGGGATATAAACGGTTAGAAGTGACTAATTTTTCTCATCCTTTGCAGCTGCCTCAGAGCGCGGATGCTGAGGAAATCTTAAAGCAGACAAAATTACTTAGATCCTATCAGGAAAACAAGCCGGAAATTAAAGTATACGGCATGACAAAACAAGCCTTTGAGAGGATAGGAGATATGTGCCAGAAAGGTTACGGTCCCGATGTCGTTGCCTTTACGATATCCACCGAGGATCTTCATGGCCGGAGAAACTCAGGCAGGACCAGGAATGAATACAAGAAGGCTATTCCTGAGCTTGTGAGTTTAGCCAAAGAATACGGCTTTAAAGTTGATATGGCTATTGCCTGTGTGTATGGATCATGCTGCGCCGGCCCTATACCCATAGAAAATACTTTTGAACTTATAGATTTTGGTTTGGATTTGGGGATAAGGGAGTTTACCCCCTGTGATACCACCGGCGAATCCAATCCTATAACATCCTATCTGCATATGGCGGCTCTTGTTGACAGATACAGTAAATATGACAATGAAATGAAATATAGAATCGCCCATTTCCACGAAGCGAGAGGAATGTCAATAGCCAACACAGTTATGTGTATCCTGGGAGGCGCCAGGATTGTCGAGTCTTCCCTGGGCCAGGGCGGCGGACAACCTGCATTCGTTTTCAACGGCATTCCCGGTTGCGGAAGCGGTCCTAACTATACTCAATCCATTGAGGTTGGAAACTGCGCGACGGAAGATATACTGGTTTGCCTTGATGAAATGGGAATTGAGACAGACGGCGTAAATATTGACAAGATGCTTCAACTGGGAAGGCTATTGGAATGGACCCTGGGAAGAACCCTGCCCGTTTGGTGCACAAAAGCAGGCAGACCAATCAAGCAGCCTGTCGAGTGGAATATTTCAGAAGGAAATCTGGCTTACGTTCCTCCTTATGGCCCGCCGCAAATGTACTGGGCGGAGCCCTCGCGGTATAAACCTGCCTCCAAAGCATTTATAGACAAGCAGTTTGCAGGCAAAGACCGTGGACCGAATTCTTGGGATGAAAAAGTGGCGCAAGTTGAAGAAAGCTATCTTGAATGCTCCAACGGCGGTGAAAAGGCTGTAGCGGAACCAAAGGGAAGATGGTTCACACATCCAAAAAATGATTAATGTTTAGTTTTAATTACTGGTTTATTGAGCAGAGTTAAGCCCGGGACATAGAAGTATCCAACCTTTCTCATCCTGGGCTATCTGCCCCTGCCGACTTTGCTTTGGCAGTTGTCTTTTGTTGCCCAATGAAGATGTTCACCTTGGTCATTTCCACGATTCGAGAGGCATGGCTATGGCCAATTATTTTACCTGCATGTTCGCCGGTGTTGAGAAACTGAAATTCTCTCTTAGTGTATCAGGCGGACAATCAACTTCATACAAGGCAATTGTCCTGGTAAGGAACAGGCAAAAACTACTGCCCAGGTAATATTAACGGTAATGGTTCTACTGAAGAAGGTCTGGCTATTTACTTTGCAAAAGTCTTTCGGGGGCGTATTTGGAAAGTGACCTTGGGGTTGTCTTGGGGTAATGATACATGCCTGTCTTTTGATCTTAAGGGCTGAAGGATACGCTTTACCGGGAGATTTGGATAAAAACTATTTATCACATAAATGACGAATACTGTAAATCTGATTGATACGGTCTGTAATCGCTCAAGGCTATGAAACTGTCAATCCAATTGCGAAAAACAATTTTAAATAAACTAATATAAGGAGTGGAATGTATGAACATATCAGATGGTTTACGGATCAATTCCTGGAAATTTCCCAAAAAAGAAGCTGTGGTTTGCGCAGACAAACGCTTAACTTTTGCCGAACTTAATGCTCGGGTTAACCAATTAGCTAATGCTATGTTGGCCAAAGGCTTTAAGCGCGGCGATAAGGCTGCCGTTATTGTTGAGAACCGCATTGAGCCCATGGAGATCTATAATGCTTTGGCCAGGATCGGGGTTATCTCCGTACCGGTTAATTTCCGTTTGACAGCCAAGGAAAAGGCATACATTGTTAATAACTCTGATTCCACAGGTATGTTTGTTGAGGACAAGTTTGTTGCTGAATTGGAAGGCGCCAAAGCTGATATCCCTCAGATCCGCAGTGATGGTTGTTTTGTTATTGGCGATGCTTCCAAAGCACCGGGCTATACACCTTATGAAGATCTTTTAAAGGGTCAGTCAGATGATGAGCCTAACGTCGACCTCAATGAAGAAGATATCTTCTATTTCGGTTATACTTCCGGTACTACCGGTTTCCCTAAAGGCGCTTTGAATACGCACAAAAGCACAATTGATATTGTTAAAAATGCTATGCTCAGACAATCAGGCAAAAAAGATTTTGATATGTCAAGTCGTGTTTTCATGGCTATTATGCCGCTGGTTCACTCCAATTCAATCTGGGCTTCCTTTATTACCTTATGGGTAGGCGGCAAAACTGTTATCCTGCCATCCGGTAAATTTGAACCTGAGAATGTTATGAAAATTATTGCCGATGAAGGTGTAACTACAACTTCCATGGTACCTACTATGATTACCAGGATCGTAGAAACACCGGAAGAAATCAAGAATAAGTATGATATGAGCAAGCTGACTTCTATCGGCTCATCCTCAGCTCCTCTGCTCACTACAACCAAGGAAGCAGCCCTCAAATTTTTCACGAAAGTTCAGTTCAGTGAAGGTTATGGCTCGACTGAGACTGGCGCCTTAACAACTCTGCGTCACAAGGATCAGACACGTAAAGTTCGCAGTGTTGGCCAAGCCAATCCTGGTGTTGAAATCAAACTCCTGGATGAAAACGGCAACGAGGTTCCCCAAGGTCAAACTGGTCAACTTTGGGCCAAGGTTAAGTCAGCATTTAAAGGCTATTATAAAGATGAAGGTAAAACAGCTGAAGCCCGTAAAGGTGACTGGGTAACTGCCGGCGACATGGCTTATGTGGATGAAGAAGGTTTCTATTATCTGGTAGACCGTAAAGGCGATATGATCATCAGCGGCGGCGAAAATGTTTACCCAGCAGAAATCGAAGAAGTTCTCAGCAAACATCCCGCCGTGGGCGAAGTAACCGTCTTTGGTGTTCCGCATCCATCTTGGGGTGAAGAAGTTAAGGCTCTGGTTATCCTGAAAGAAGGCGCCAAAGTTACTGAACAAGAACTGCTGGATTACTGCAAAGCCAGTCTGGCCGGCTTCAAACGTCCCAAGACTATCGAATTCCGTGATGATTTCCCGCGGACAGCTACCGGAAAAGTTCTCAAACGCATCCTGAAAGAGCCCTACTGGAAAGGCCAGGAGCGCATGATCTAAGGTTTAAACAAAAATCGGTTTACCGAATCACCTATTCTAATGATTCGGTAAACCGGATTAATATATTTAAAAAGGGGGTTTGCTTACGTGCAAGAAGCATTGAATAAACTGCAGGAACTGCAGAAACAGGCTACAACCGGAAAACCTGGCAAGCGTGGTCCCAGGCAAAATATCGAAGCTCTGCTTGACCCGGGTACTTTTATTGAAATCGATATGTTTGTTCAACATCGCTGCCATGATTTCGGTATGGAAACTAAGAAAGCATTGGGAGACGGTGTCGTAACCGGTTATGGTGAAATCGATGGCCGGACAGTCTATGTTTTTGCGCAGGACATCTCCATTATCGGCGGTTCGCTTGGTAATGCCCACGCCAAAAAGATTACGACCGTTATGGATCTGGCCCTCAAAGCCAGATGCCCGATCGTCGGTTTGCTGGATTCCGGCGGAGCCAGAATTCAGGAAGGTACAGATTCCCTGGCTGGTTATGGCGATATCTTCTATCGCAACACCAGAGCCTCCGGTGTAATCCCGCAGATTACTGCTGTAATAGGTACTACTGCCGGCGGAGCCGTTTATTCCCCAGCTCTGACAGACTTTATCTTCCAGGTAGATCAAACTGGTTTGATGTTTATTACCGGACCTGCAGTTGTTAAGGCAGTTACCGGAGTGGATATTTCCATGCAAGATCTGGGTGGAGCCCGTGTTCATACCGAGATTTCCGGCGTTTCTGATTTCTTCTGCGAAGATACCGATTCCTGCCTGCAGAGTGTCAGAAGACTTCTCTCCTTCTTCCCCTCCAACAACTCGGAAAAGCCGCCCAAGATTGCCCCAACTGATGATCCCTATCGTAAGGATGAGGGTATCCTGAAAACAGTACCGGCAAATGCTAAACGTGCCTATGATGTCCATAAAGTTATTAACTATCTGGTTGATAACAAAGATTTCATGGAAGTTAAAGCTAACTGGGCAAAATGCATGGTTGTAGGCTTTGCTCGTATTGACGGCGCTCCTGTTGGCATTATTGCCAATAATGCCATGGTTGCTGCCGGTGTTCTGGACTGCGATAGCTCTGACAAGGCTGCCCGCTTTATCCGCTTCTGTGATGCCTTCAATATTCCGATGGTAACTCTGGTAGACGTTCCTGGTTATATGCCTGGTGCCAAAGAAGAATATAAGGGAATCATCAGACACGGAGCTAAAGTGCTCTATGCTTACTCCGAAGCTACTGTTCCCCTTATTACAGTAGTTCTGCGTAAAGCATATGGCGGTGCCTATATTGCTATGTGCAGCAAACACCTGGGTGCTGACCTTGTAATGGCTTGGCCGACAGCTCAAATTGCAGTTCTGGGTGCTGACGGTGCAGCAAACATTATCTATAAGAAAGAAATTGACAACTCAGCAGATCCGGCAGCAACAAGAGCGCAAAAAATCGCTGAATACGGCGAGAAGTTCGATAATCCTTATGATGCAGCTTTCAAATTCAATATCGATGATGTTATTGATCCTCGTGAGACAAGAACTCGCATCGTAAAAACCCTTAAGGCTCTTGAAAACAAAGTAGAACCCTGTGTACCTAAGAAACATGGCAATAATCCTCTTTAAACCAAGGCCAGAATTGTCAGTTCGAAACCTTGGAGTAGAAAAATAAAGCTTAAAATTAAAAATAATCTATGATCTTAAGTATGCCGATAGCAGCCGCTCTGATAAATGCACATGAAAATTAAGAAACAACAGCTACTCAGGCCGTTCAAAACGGCTGCTGCTATCGGTTATCTGAGGTCTGTAACACTGGAGCATAAAAGCAGATGTACCCCGGAGTAATTGAGGTGCTTATCATGAACGCTGACATGTCAATTCCAGTGTTTTTCACGGCATTGTTTTCTAAAAAGAGAAAATAAGAAGGTGAGCTGAACCGTGTTACTGACATATAAAGGCAAGACCCCCAAAATTGGCAGGAATGTGTTTCTGGCACCGGGATGCTATGTCATAGGTGATGTTGAAATCGGTGATGACAGCAGCGTTTGGTTCAACTGTGTTCTCAGAGGAGATGTAGCCAAGATCGTTATTGGTAAATGCACCAATATTCAGGATGGTACAGTTATCCACGGAGCCCGGTTTCCTGAGCCTACATCTGTGAGCATAGGGGATAATGTTATAATCGGTCATAACGCGGTAATTCATGCCTGTACCATTGGAAATAGTACTCTTGTCGGCATGGGAGCTTTGGTTTTAAACAGGGCGGTAGTCGGCGAGGGTTGTCTGGTTGGAGCGGGTTCAGTAGTAACTGAAGACAAAGTAATTCCACCGGGAAAGATGGCCATAGGATCTCCGGCCAGAGTAGTGCGTGATGTATCGGCAGAACTGCGCAGAAGATTTGCTGTTGTTGCCGGTATCTACAGAGATGAAGGCACCATTTACTCTGAGCTTTGCGTAAAGCAGGAGTTATAAATCCGTAAGTCGGCCTGAAAAAACGGAGAAGCGGGAATTGTTCAACCAGATAAAAAAAATAAAAAAATACAGATATAGATATGATATAGACATAGATGCAGACAGAGATACAGATATTAGATGCAGATATAGACTAAATAAAACATAGAGGACCGAAGGTTAATTTAATTGAATGGGAGGCAATTATTTTGGAAAAAACAGTTATTGTCAGTGCAGCACGTACACCTTTTGGTAAGTTGATGGGAGTCCTGGAACCTCTGAATGCTTCAGATCTTGGCGGTATAGCAATTAAGGAAGCCATTGATCGTGCTGGTATTCCTGGTGAGTCAATTGATCATGTACTCTTCGGAAATGTTCTTATGGGCGGTCAAGGACAGGTTCCTTCCAGACAAGCTACCCGTAAGGCCGGTCTTCCCTGGGAAACACCATCCATTACGGTTAACAAAGTATGCTCTTCAGGGATAATTACAATTGCCCTGGCTGATCAGGCAATCAGATGTGGTGACTATGAAATTATGGTCGCCGGCGGCATGGAAAGCATGAGCAATGCTCCCTACTATGTTGACGGAGCACGCAAGGGCCTGCGCATGAATGATACAAAATTTGTTGATTTATGTGTCCATGACGGCCTGTGGTGTCCTTTCTATGATCGTCATATGGCAATACACGGTAGTGAAGTTGCTAAGGAATACGGTATCAGCAGAGAGGAACAGGATGAATTTTCCTTCAAAAGTCAAATGTTAGCTGTTGATGCGATGAAATCCGGAAGATTAAAGGATGAGATTGTTCCGGTATTGATTCCGCAGAAAAAAGGCGATCCAAAGGTAATTGATACAGACGAAGGTCCTCGTCCTGATACAACAATGGAAGGCTTAGCTAAATTACCCCCCATATTTGTTAAAGACGGTACTGTAACAGCCGGAAATGCCCCTGGAGTTAATGATGGAGCAGGTGCTCTGGTTTTAATGTCAGAGTCGAAAGCAAAAGAACTGGGACTCAAACCCTTAGCAACCATTTTAGGCCACGCTATGGTATCGCAGGAAGCGAAATATATTCCCACTGTACCCGGACTGTCAGCCATGAAGCTTCTGAAAAAGCTGAATATGACCTTTGCAGATATTGATCTGATTGAGGCAAATGAAGCCTTTGCAGCAGTTGCATTGGTTAGCGGTAAAATCACAGGCTGGAATCCCGACATAGTCAATGTTAACGGCGGCGCTATCGCTTTTGGTCATCCGATCGGAGCCAGTGGAGCGAGAATCGTTATGACTCTTATCTACGAGTTGAGACGCCGTGGCGGCGGTAAAGGACTGGCTTGTATTTGCAGTGGAGCAGCTCAGGGCGATGCCATGGTAATAAGCGTGGAATAAACAGGTCCTATAAAATCAAATATTACGGGTAAATATTAAGATTATAGGAGGAATGAAATTGGAAATCAAGAGAATAATGGTTGTTGGCGCAGGTCAAATGGGTGGAGGAATTGCCCAGGTGGCAGCTCAGGCTGGATATGATGTTCTTCTCAATGATATCAAACAAGAATTTGTCGACAAAGGCCTGGCCGTAATGGCCGGTAACCTGGAACGCAATGTTTCCAAGGGTAAAATGACTGCCGAAGAAAAAGCCGCAATTTTAGG
>DDXI01000187.1 GCA_002347475.1 Peptococcaceae bacterium UBA2264 | reverse complement strand
CAGTATGCCGTCAACGAAATTCTCGGCCAGTGTTTCTATTGTTCCCCTGACAATATCCTTCTCCGGCAAGTCAGTGGTATCGCGGCTGACCAGCCAGGACAAGCGCAAACGGGCTTGGACCAGATCAGATTTTTGCAGTTCCGTCAGAACTCCCCTTCCTGCTTCCAGAAGGGATTTTGAAGCTATTGTGGTCGCCACAAGGTAAATTTCCACTCCGGCTTTCAGATAAGGATGAATCAATCCTGATATTTGGAGCAAACCCCAGGTCAGAAGATAACTGCCTCCTGCCAGGATAACAGTCAAAACGATTCCCCGCCAGCGCCGGATTTGGGCACTGCCTGAGTTAAGCTTCTTATCCAGATAGGCTATAATCTTACCCATTAAAACAACAGGATGAGTGATCCTTGCCGGATCACCGATAATTTGATCGAGCAGAAATGCTGATAAGAGCAATAGAGGCGACATGATCATAATCCCATGATCGAGCGCACTGCTGCCATATTTAAACTCTGGCGGACCAGATCAGCCAGCTGATTAAAGGCCATTTCCCTTAAAGCAGCCTGGGATATGGTACTGTCAACGGAACGCTTTGAATCTTTAAGCTCCCACAACCATTCCAGCAAAGACCGGCGCAGATCATCGTTATCAAAAATACCATGCAGATAAGTTCCCAGTGCTGATCCGGCCTGCAGACCATCAGTATAGCTGGAATCCTTATCTGTCAGCTCAAAGAGCGGAGTTAAACCTTTATCAATATAGGAACGGCCCATATGGATTTCATAACCCACAACCGGCTGTCCCTGACACTGTTTGAGGAACAGACAGTCTGCCCGGATAATTCCCTTGCTTTGGACAGTATATTTTTCCGGATAAAATTCGGTTTCCATTGGCAGAATGTCCAATCCCGGTATAACTTCGAGATCAGATTCGGTATGATGAGGATCGCGAACCAACCGTCCCATCATCTGATAACCGCCACAGATGCCGATAATCGGCCCCGAATTACGCCAGCGCTGCTTTATTCGCTCAGCCAGACCGCTTTCATGCAGAAAACCCAGGTCAGCCAGGGTATTTTTACTGCCGGGAAGGATTACCAAATCAGGGTTTCCCAGATCTCCGGCTTTGTTGACATAGCGCAGCTGAACATCAGGTTCATCTTTCAGGGCATCAAAATCTGTAAAGTTAGAGATAAAGGGCAGCCGGATTACGGCGATGTCCAATTTTTGGGAAGATCCGGTCGGGGAAAAGACCGGTTTTTCTTTATCCAGAGCCACGGAATCTTCTTCGGGAATATCAAAATCCGTGTAGTAAGGTACTACCCCCAAAACAGGAATTCCGGTCTTCTGGGCCAGAAAATCAAGAGCCGGCTGCAAAAGCTTTATATCTCCCCGGAATTTGTTTAAGATTATTCCTTTGACAAGTGCTCTTTCTTCAGGTTCAAGCAGTTCCAAAGTTCCCACCACAGCAGCCAGGGCCCCGCCCCGGTCAATATCAGCCACCAGTAAAACCGGAGCTTTTATTTCCAAAGCAACCCGCATATTGACAATATCATTTTGTTTCAGGTTAACTTCGGCCGGACTGCCGGCGCCTTCAATGATCAGGACATCATTTTCCGCGCTTAATTGCCGCAGGCATTCCTGAACAATAGGCCAGGTTTGACGCTGATATTCTCCATGATAACGCATAGCTGATAGGGTTCCCTGGGGTTTACCCAAAATTATTACCTGGGAACTGGCTTGTCCCGTAGGTTTTAATAAGATCGGATTCATCAGGACATCAGGTTCGCGGCCGGCAGCCTGAGCCTGAACAACCTGGGCCCTGCCCATTTCCCCGCCTTTAATGGTAACAAAGGAATTAAGAGCCATATTTTGAGCTTTAAAAGGACAGGTAAGATAGCCTTCCTGGTAAAAAATGCGACAAAAAGCTGCGGCAAGAACACTTTTGCCGACGTTGGAAGAAGTACCCTGGATCATTAGAGCAGAATTTGCTTTAAGAGAACGTTTTGGACTCATTTTTATGCCTTTCTCACAATAAATTATTAATTTTAAAAAGCTGAATATTGGCCTGAGCTGGATTCTTAAATTGTGCGGTTTATAGCAACATAGATCAGAGCATTAACGGCAGCCACTGCCAAAGGACTTCCCCCGCGGCTTCCCTTGACAGTAATGGAGGGCAGATCCTGTCTTTGCCACAGCAATTCCTTGGATTCTGCAGCTCCGACAAAACCGACAGGGATACCTATCACCAAGGCCGGACGAAAAGCCGGATCCTCTGCCAGGCGAAGCACCTCAAATAGGGCGGTTGGAGCATTGCCGACAGCCACAATTGCACCGGCTAAATTAGCGGCGTTCAGCCGAAAAGCAGTCATAGAGCGGGTTATTCCCCAGTCCCTGGCCTGTTGGGGAACATGGGGATCATTCAGAAAACATTCTACTTTGCCTCCCAAGCGCTCCATATTTGGCTTGGATATTCCGGTTTTGACCATTTCCACATCCGTAATAATGTCAGCACCTTGTTTCAAAGCCTGTAATCCGGCCTGAATGGCCTGGGGATGAATGGCAATAACATTTTCCAAAGATAAATCACCGCTGGTATGAATCAGACGCTGAACAACAGGGAGTTCATTTTCCGGCCAGGAAAGTTTAAGCTTACTCCTGATTATACGCATGCTTTCTGTCTCGATAGA
>DDXI01000020.1:5923-13385 GCA_002347475.1 Peptococcaceae bacterium UBA2264 | reverse complement strand
TCAGGGCAGATTCAACACCTGGTTGGAATGCAATCCTGTGAGGTAATAATTGCTATTGACAAAAACCCGGACACGCCGATGATGCAAATAGCAGACATTGCAGTTGTGGGAGATCTGTTTGAAGTAATACCAGAAATCATCACAAACCTTGCCTCGAACTAATCCTGTGCCTGCTTCCTGCTTCAGGAAGGGCGCTGTTTGCTGCAGAACTTTTGGATGAATGAGGCAAATGGTACAAAGCGGCAGGTAATCAGGAAGCTTGCATTACTTAAAAATGGTTTTTTTATATCCGTCTTTGATAGTTAAATGGGAGGCTGAGTATGATATTCAGAAGTGATATTGAGATCGCCCAGAGTATAAAGCAAAAGCCAATTGAAGAAATAGCGCAGAGCATAGGTATTGGCAAAGAATACCTGGAGTATTATGGCCCCTGCAAGGCTAAAGTTAATTATAATATTCTTAATGACCTTGAAACCAAAAAGGACGGGAAGCTAATTCTTGTTACTGCCATGACTCCTACTCCTGCCGGAGAGGGAAAGACAACAACAACTGTTGGTTTAGGAGATGCTTTAAGCCGGATCGGGAAAAAAGCTGTTATTGCCCTAAGGGAACCATCTCTGGGACCTGTCTTTGGGGTTAAGGGTGGAGCTGCCGGCGGAGGGTATGCCCAAGTTGTGCCCATGGAAGACATAAATCTGCATTTTACCGGAGATATGCATGCCGTTGGAGCTGCGAATAACCTTCTGGCAGCCATGATCGATAATCACATCTATCAAGGCAACCAGTTGGGAATCGATCCTAAAAGGATAACATGGAAAAGATGCATTGACATGAATGACAGGCAACTCAGGTTTATTGTAAGTGGTTTAAATGGTAAAACCAACGGAGATACACGTGAGGACGGCTTTGACATCACAGTGGCCTCAGAAGTAATGGCTATTCTCTGTTTATCCAAAAACCTGGATCACCTGAAAGAAAACCTGAGAAACATTATTATAGGATATGCAAGAGATGATAAACCGGTGACTGCAGGTCAATTAAAGGCCGAAGGAGCTATGGCAGCTCTGCTTAAAGATGCCTTAAAACCCAATCTGGTACAAACCCTGGAACAAACACCAGCTTTTATTCATGGCGGACCTTTTGCCAATATTGCGCATGGATGTAACAGTTTAATGGCCACAAAAATGGCCCTTAAGCTTGGTGACTATGTAGTGACGGAAGCCGGCTTTGGAGCGGACCTGGGCGCAGAGAAATTTCTGGATATAAAGTGTCGTATTGGAGGTTTAAAGCCGTCTGCAGTCGTCATCGTTGCAACTGTAAGGGCCCTGAAACATCATGGGGGCGCCCAAAAGACTGAGCTCTCAACTGAAAATTTGGATATACTCAAGAAAGGTATTCCCAATCTTCTTAAGCACATTGAAAATATTACAGAAAAATTTGGCCTTCCTGTGGTTGTTGCCATCAATAGGTTCCCAACGGATACGGAAGCTGAGCTGAGGTTGATTGAAGAAAAATGTAAGCAATATGGAGCTAGTGTCACGCTCTCCGAGGTTTGGGCTAAAGGTGGGGAAGGCGGGAAAACACTGGCGAAAGAAGTTTTGCGCTTGATTGATGAGGGTAAAAGCAATTTTAAATTTATGTACAATGATGATTTATCTTTAAAGGAAAAGGTCGATGTAGTGGTAGAGAAAATATATGGCGGAGATGGTGTTGATTTTTCACCGGCAGCTCTGAAAGAGATAGCCAGAATAGAAGATATGGGCTTCAAAAATCTTCCTGTATGTATGGCTAAAACTCAATATTCGTTCTCCGATGATCCCAAAAAGCTTGGCTGGCCAAAGAATTTCCGGGTAGCCGTCAGGAATGTAAAGGTTTCTGCAGGTGCAGGCTTTGTAGTGGTTTTGACTGGAGATATAATGACTATGCCTGGTCTGCCAAAGGTGCCTTCCGCTGAAGCTATAGACGTAGATTCTGCAGGGATTATATCTGGATTGTTCTGATCTGAGCAGAAAAAAGACATTTTCTGCTGAATAACAATACATCCATTGCTGCCTCATAAAAATAAATATTTGGCCTCAGGGCATTGAGGATAAACCAGCTGTCGACACGTCTGCCGATATTTACGAAATGAGCAGGAAATATGATAAAATAGATGGTACTATGTTAAAAAGGGAGAGAATCGTCATGAAAATCGCAATCTCCGGCAAGGGGGGCGTCGGCAAAACAACTTTTGCTGCAAATCTGGCACACTGGCTGGCCGGACAAGGACTTACAGTCCTGGCAGTTGATGCTGATCCCGATGTTAGCCTGGGGGCTATCCTGGGGATTCCGGAAAGTGAGCTTAGCAATCTAAAGGCCATTGTTGATATGAAGGAACTAATTGAAGAGAGAATGGGAGGAAGCGGGGCCTATTATTCCCTGAATCCAAAGGTTGATGATGTGCTCGATGATTACTCCCTGATATTCGGTAATATTCGGCTTTTACGCATGGGTAATGTTAAGAGCGGCGGCACTTCGTGTTATTGTAAAGAAAACAGCTTTCTGCATGCCTTGCTGAATTCCTTAATCCTTGACAAGGAGGATACTGTTATTATTGATCAAGGTGCCGGCATTGAACAGCTTACCAGAGGTACTGCCCGGGGAGTAGATGTCCTGATCATAGTTACAGAACCCAGTAAAGTTAGTGTTCATACTGCCGAGGTTATCCGCAAACTGGGTTCAGAGCTGGGGATCCCAAAGATTGTTGTAGTTGGCAATAAAGTTCGTAATTCAAAAGAAGAAAGTTTTCTCCGGGAAAGCTTTTCGCCGGAAGAACTGAGGGGTATTATCTCTTACAGTGAGGAATTAGCGGAAATGTCCATCACTGACGAGTATAAAGAATTAACCACATCTTTGCTTAAGACACAATTGGATGATATTTATCGCTGTATAGTCAGTCCAGAAAGAAAATAGAGGGAATCGTTCCCAGGATAGCATGCCGGGAGATTCTTAATTAATACAGGGGAGGTTAGCAAAATGCCCAGATACAGAGATTTAACCCATCAGGCCCGACCAACTGCTGCCCCGCGGGTGACGGAGCCCAAAAACCCTCTTCGCACTATCGATCCCGGGGCCTTGGAAATGATCACTAAGGCTCAGGAAAATAATATTGAAACTGTATTTGATCGGTTTGTGGCCCAACAGCCGCAATGCCAGTTTGGCTATAAAGGTGTTTGCTGCCGGATCTGCATTGCCGGTCCTTGCCGGGTAAAAGCAGAGGACGGACCTGCCAGCAAAGGGATTTGCGGAGCGACGGCCTACACTATCGTAGCCAGAAATCTGGTCCGTTTGATTGCCGGGGGAACGGCTTCTCATTCTGAACATGCCCGTCATGTCTTGCATACAGCTTATGAATTAGCTGAAGGAAGAGCCCCGGACTATATGATCAAATCTTCAAAAAAACTTCATAAACTGGCGGCAGCACTTAAGATCGCAACTCTTGATCGCAGTGATCCCGATATTCTCCGCGAGGTCGTGGAACTTGCTTACCAGGACTTTGGACGTTACCAGGACCGCCCTTTAGCTTTCCTGGATAGCTTCATTTCTGAAGGCCGCCGGAAGAAATTCCAGCATACCAACATTATGCCCCGAGCGATTGATTGGACAGTAACCGAACTTCTGGCCCAAACAGCTATGGGTGTGGACAGTGATCCGGTCAATATCATTTTCGGCGGTCTTAAGGCCTCACTTGCTGACCTTGCCGGGGAATATATCGGAACCACCCTGAGTGATGTCCTTTTCGGGATACCTGAACCCGTAGTATCAGAAGCAAATTTAGGGGTTATTAATCCTAAAATGGTGAATATTGCCGTGCATGGCCATAATCCTGTTCTTAGTGAAATGGTGGTGGCCGCTGCCCGTAATATGAGCGGAGAAGCCCAAAAAGCAGGGGCAGAAGGAGTAAACGTAGTCGGTATATGTTGTACCGGCAATGAACTGCTGATGAGGGAAGGTATCTATCTGGCGACATCTTCAGCCTCGCAGGAGATGGCTATCATGACCGGGGCTTTGGATGCCATGATTGTGGATATCCAGTGTATTTATCCAGCTGTCCAGCAAGTTGCCGAATGTTTCCATACCAAGGTCGTAACCACAGAAAGCATCATGAAAATACCCGGGTCGCAGTATCTGGCTTTTAATGCCGGGACTGCTCTGGACGATGCCCGAAAACTGGTTAAGATAGCAATTGATTCTTACAAAAACCGGGATCCGCAGAAGATCTCTATACCTGACGAACGCCACAAATTGGTAGCTGGTTTCAGTATCGAAGCTTTGAATGAAATCTTTGCCAAAATTAACCCGGAGAAGCCGATTTCTGTTTTGACCAATGCCATTTTAAGCGGTCAAATCAAAGGTGTTGCCCAAATGGCCGGCTGCAATAACCTGAAAAGGCCGCAAGACGAATCTCATGTTGCGGTTCTTAAGGAACTTGTTAAAAACGATGTTTTTGTGGTGGCTACCGGCTGTTCCGCAGGCGCTTACGCGAAACTCGGCTTAATGTCCCCGGCTGCTGTTGAGGCCTATGCCGGAGAAGGCTTAAAAAGTTTCCTGAAGACCCTTGAAGAGGCCAATCCCCAATTAACCACCGGCTTGCCGCTTGTCTTCCATATCGGTTCCTGTGTCGATAACAGCCGGGGCATGGATTTGCTGACAGCGATGGCTGAGGAATTAGAGGTTGATACTCCCAAGGTGCCCTTTGTGGCTTCAGCTCCGGAGGCCATGCATGAGAAAGCTATAGCCATTGGGACCTGGGCTGTTACGATGGGGGTGCCGACTCATGTCGGGAGCATGCCTCCGCTGGAAGGCAGTGATTTGGTTTACGGCATAGCAACCCAAATCGCCCATGATGTCTACGGCGGAAGTTTTATCTTTGAAATGGATCCTTTGATTGGGGCCAGAAAATTATTAGATGCCTTGGAATATCGGACCTGGAAGCTTGCTGTTCATCAAAAAACAGCTGAAAAATTTAATACGTCTCTCGCTCAGGGATGGTAAGGAAGGGAGGAAAGGCAAATGTCTATGGAAGAAATATATGAAAATGCCATAACAGATCCGGCTAGACAGGGAACAAGAATTTTTCGCAGGGCTTATGACGGAGCAGTAATCGCTCTGACCTATGCCGAAATTTTGTTAAATAAAGCCCTTAAAATTTATGGAGCAAAACAGGAAATAGCCTATCCTGATACTGCCTACCACCTTCCGGTGATAACCTGTCTTTCAGGGGAAGCTGTGACTACTTTGGGTGAGCTTGTCCCCATCCTGAACCGCATGCGCAATCAGCTGCACGCCGAACGCAATTTTAGCAATGCCCGTCTTTGGGGTGAAGCTGTCTTGTATGCGGCTGAAATCATAGAAATTATCCATTATCTGGAAGGTGATGAACCAAAGGTTGAGCCCTGGACAGGTTTCCTGGGCGATCCGGTCCTGCGCAAGCATGGCATCAAGATGGTTGACTGGACAATCCCGGGAGTGGCCGTTATTATGGGCCGGGCTGCTGACTCGCAGGCGGCTAAAAAGATCGTGGATAATCTGATGGGTAAAGGGTTCATGATTTTTCTTTGTGATGAAATCATTGAACAACTGCTGGAAGAAAACGTCAAGATTGGTTTGGATTACATTACCTTTCCGCTGGGAAACTTTACCCAAATAATTCATGCGGTCAATTACGCCTTCCGGGCTGGTTTGGCTTTTGGCGGTATTCCCCCAGGCCTGCGGGAAGAACACCGCGACTATCAACGCCGCCGGGTACGGGCTTTTGTGCTTAGTCTGGGTGAACTGGATGATGTTAAGTTAGCTGCCAGTATGGGCGCGATTTTTATGGGTTTCCCAGTTTTGACTGACCAGAAGCTGGGCGAGGATATGACCATACCTGATTGGTATATATCCGAACCGGATTACGAGAAAATTGTTCCTTTAGCCCTGGAAATACGGGGAATCAAACTTACGGATATTGAAATACCTATCCCTGTTAATTTCGGCCCGGCCTTTGAAGGGGAAACGATCCGCAAAGGAGATACCTATGTCGAGTTCGGCGGCGGAAAAACAACCGGCTTTGAACTTGTCCGGATGGTCAGTGCTGAAGAGGTTGAAGATGGTAAGGTGGAAGTTATTGGCCCTGAAATCGATAGTGTCCCGGAAGGCACCCGCCTGCCCTTAGGTATTATGATTGATATTTTTGGCCGTAAGATGCAGAAGGATTTTGAAGGAGTGTTGGAACGCCGGATCCATTATTTTGCTAACTACGGGGAAGGTATCTGGCATGTGGCCCAGCGTGATTATATGTGGGTGCGAATTTCCAAAGATGCCCGGGCTAAAGGTCTCCTGCTCCGCCATCTCGGCGAACTTCTCCTGGCTAAATTCAAACAAGAGTTTCCGGCAATCGTGGATAGAGTTCAGGTTACAATCTATACGGAGCAAGCTGAGGTGGAAAAAAATATGGCTGCTGCCCGGGAACGTTATCGGGCCCGGGATGACAGGATGAGAACTCTGACTGACGAATCGGTTGAAGATTTTTATTCCTGTTTGCTATGTCAATCTTTTGCTCCCAACCATGTCTGTATCGTTACCCCGGAACGCGTAGGGCTTTGCGGTGCTGTCAGCTGGTTGGATGCCAAAGCTGCTTTCGAAATAACCCCAACCGGACCTAACCAGCCTATTCCCAAAGGTCCGGCTCTCGACGATATCAGAGGAATGTGGCAAAGCTGTAACGATTACCTGCGGACGGCTTCCAACAACACTTTAGAGGAGGTCAACCTTTATACACTTATGGATAAACCAATGACCTCTTGTGGCTGTTTCGAAGCAATTATGGCTATAGTTCCGGAAGTCAATGGTCTGATGATCACGACACGGGAGCACGGCGGCATGACTCCCAGCGGTATGACTTTTTCTACTCTGGCCGGCACCTGCGGCGGCGGTCTGCAGACTCCGGGCTTTATGGGCATTGGCCGGTCTTATATTGTCAGTAAGAAGTTTATCCCTGCTGATGGCGGGATCGCCCGGATCGTTTGGATGCCCAAAGAACTGAAGGATTTTCTCCATGATGATTTTGTCCAGCGTTCTGTTCAGGAGGGGCTGGGGGAAGACTTTATTGATAAAATCGCCGATGAGACTGTGGGCACAGCCATCGAAGAAATCCTGCCTTTTCTGGAAGAAAGCGGTCATCCTTGTTTTGATCTGGAACCACTGTTTTAAATATATAATAATCTTAAGCAGAAAGGGGTTAAAGTATGGCCTTATCGGGTTTGGAAATATATAAGCAGCTCCCCAAAAAAAATTGCGGCGAGTGCGGTACGCCGACTTGTCTGGCTTTTGCAATGGCTTTAGCTACTGGGAAAGGAGTGCTGGACAGTTGCCCTTACGTTACCGAGGCTGCCCGGGAAAATCTGGCTTCAGCCTCAGAACCTCCTATAAAAAAGATCAT
>DDXI01000020.1:0-5840 GCA_002347475.1 Peptococcaceae bacterium UBA2264 | reverse complement strand
TTATTCAGGAGTCGGGAGATGCGCAGCGCTTTGCTCAGGTTACAGCCGCAGTAGCTGAGGCAACTGAAAAATCCCTGCTTTTAATAAGTAATGATATCGGGGCCTTGCAGGCTGCGGTTCCCTCCCTGGCTGCCCGTAAGCCTCTGATCGGAACAGCGACCACCAGCAACTATGAGGCGATGGTCAATTTTGCTAAAGAACAGGCTGTGCCGCTTATTTTAAAAGCTGACAGTCTGGATGCCCTGAGTGATTTAGTGGAAAAAGCCCAGGCTTTGGGATATAAGGAATTTGTCCTGGATGCCGGAGCAGGCACTCCTGGTCAGATCTTGGCCAATCTGACCCAATTCCGCCGCCTGGCTATCAAGAAAAAATATCGTCCTTTTGGCTATCCGGTAATAGCTTTTACGACCAAAACAGAACCGCTGGATGAAATCGTTGAGGCTTCGGTTTATGTGGCCAAATATGCCAGTATTGTTGTTTTAAAAACTGCAGTCAAGGCGCACCTCCTGCCTTTAATGACCCTGAGACAAAACCTTTATACTGACCCGCAAAAACCGATTCAGGTTGAACCTGTCCTGCATTCCATTGGAGATGTCAATGAGAATTCACCTTTCTACATCACAACTAACTTTTCCCTGACCTATTTCAGTGTTGAAGGCGAGGTAGAAGCCAGCAGGATACCCAGTTACATTTTACCTGTTGATACTGAGGGCACCTCGGTGCTGACTGCTTATGCTGCTGGAAAATTTGAACCCGAGAAAATCGCTGAGGTTATGGCAGCTTGCGGTATTGCCGATAAAGTGAGCCACCGAAATGTCATTATCCCAGGCTATGTAGCTGTTATTTCCGGAAAATTGCAGGAACTAACCGGTTGGAAGGTTATTGTGGGCCCCAGGGAAGCCAGTGGAATCGTTGCTTTCTCCAAATCACTTTGATTATGGAAAAATATATTAAAATAATGGTGAGGCTGCGGTGATATAAAGATAACCGATACAAGTATTATTGTTCTTCATCTAGTGTTCAAATGAGGAAGTGAAGCACCATGTCCCAGAGTAATGTTAAGTTCCTGCCTGATAATTTGCTGGTTAAAGTTGAAAATGGCACATCTCTGCTTGATGCCGCCTCTCAAGCTGGAATAACCCTTGTATCCAGCTGTGGGGGAAAAGGGAGTTGCGGTGCCTGTAAGGTGGTTGTCTTAGCCGGTCACCCCAGGATTATGGGCAGGGGCAGCCTCACCCGGGAACAAATCGCTCAGGGAATTTGTTTAAGTTGTCAGACCCTGGTTGATGGAGACGTGACTGTGGAGATTCCCCCGGAATCCCGTCTGCAGGAACATCAAATTCTAACTTTAGACAGTATAACGAGTACGACTAACATTGGTATGCCAACACTTCTATTGGAAGGCAGGGAGAGCGGCTGCATCAGAGAAAGTGAGGAAGACTTGTTACTGCGGTACGGCCGGCAGCCCTTGGCAACCAAAGTACGCCTGCAAATGAGCGAGCCTTCCCTGACGGATAATGCCGCCGATTGGACCAGGCTGCAGCTGCTGTTAAAGCGGGTTCTGCGGACAGAGGGAAAACCAATCACTATCCCGCTGTCAGTTCTGCAAAGTTTGGCAGAGACTCTGCGTCAGGCTGCCTGGGATGTGTCTGTTTCTTTAACATCACTGGCAAATGGGTACACAGTAATCAGGATTGAAAAAGGCAATGACCGTCCAGCTTATGGCTTGGCAATTGACATTGGAACCACGACCGTAGTTGTCTTGCTGATCAATCTTATGACCGGGGAAACTGTCGACAGTCAGGGTACGTATAATCAACAGGCCAGGTATGGTGATGATGTTATAGCGCGCATTATCTATGCGGGTGAAGCCCCGGAAAATTTGGGGGAAATGCGACAGGCTGTAATGGAAACAGTCAACAAACTGATTAGCGGAATTCTTACTCGCAATAATATCGACAGCAGTGATTTAGCCTCGGCTGTTGTCGCCGGTAATACGATTATGACCCAGCTCTTTTTAGGTATAAATCCCCGCTATATTCGGCTCGAACCTTATATCCCGACAATGAACGAAGTCCCTTCTTTTACAGCCCGGGAGATCGGGCTTCAGATACTGCCGGAAGGCTTGGTTCATATCTTCCCCTCAGTTGCCAGTTATGTGGGCGGGGATATTGTTTCCGGTACCCTAATCACTGATATGGCCCACAGGGAAGAAATTACTCTCTTCATAGACATCGGTACTAATGGAGAAATCGTTTTGGGAAATAAGGACTGGCTGGTTTCCTGTGCCAGTTCAGCCGGTCCCTGTTTTGAAGGCGGCGGGATAACTTTTGGGATGCGGGCCATGCCAGGTGCTATCGAACGTATTAATATTGACAACTCAAACCTGGATATTTCCTTTGACGTAATTGGCAATGTTTCCCCTAAAGGTATCTGTGGTTCTGGCCTGGTAGATTGTTTGGCCAAATTACGTTATAACGGGATCATTGACCGGGCTGGGAATTTTCAAACAGATAATCTCCAGTTTGCCAAGCGGCTTCGCCTGACAGAAGATGAAAAGTCCTTTATTATTGCCTGGGCTCACCAAACGGGAATAAAAAAGGATATTGTTCTTACAGAAAATGATATCAAAAATCTTATCCGAGCCAAGGGCGCAATCTATGCGGGAATAAGGTCTCTCCTTACCATGATGGGCATGGGAATTGATATGATCTCCAGGATTATTATTGCCGGGGGATTTGGAAATTATCTTAATATCGGCGACTCAGTGCAAATCGGTTTATTACCGGATCTGCCGCAGGAAAATTATCAGTTTATCGGTAATTCCTCAGTAAAAGGTGCCCGCCTGGCCTTGCTTTCGCAGGATGCCTGGCAGGAAGCATTGCAATTAGGACGTAAAATTACCTGTATCGAGTTGTCGGTAGGCCCTCTATTTATGGATGAGTTTGTCTCGGCCCTGTTTCTGCCCCATACTGATCTGTCACTTTTCCCCTCTGTTACGAATTAATTAATGCATTATGAATTATCTCGTGTTTTATTAATTAGACTCACATGGTTGCTTAAGCATCAGAAGTGAAAATTATTCCGAAGTATTTATTTTCAAGATAGATATTTCCTTATCAGAATTCCGCTTGAAAGGAGCGTGGCTTATGCCTGTAACAGTGGTTAAAGAAAGATACCCCAGTAAAGTTGGCGAAGTTATTCTGGGAGCTGCTTCGGCACAAGGAGGAACCAGAACTTCTGTAATTACAGTTGGCGGTGACAAAACCCTGCCTTTTCTGCAGTTTGAAGGAATAGCAGAAAATAAGCCTGTAATTGCTATGGAAGTGAATGATATTGTTCCACCCTGGAATGATGCTCTTAAAGCAAATTTTGCTGGTGTTCTGGATAATCCGGCTGCCTGGGCCCGAAAATGTGTCCAGGAGTTTGGCGCTGATTTGATTTATCTGAAACTGATCGGTGCTGATCCTGAGGGAGTCAATCACAGTCCCGAAGACTGCTCCCGTATTACCCGGGAAGTTCTGGCTGCAGTTGGTGTACCGCTGATTGTTTGCGGTTGCGAAAATGCCGAAAAAGATAACGAAGTCATAGCAGCAGTTGCCGAGTCATGTGCCGGGGAAAACCTGCTCTTAGGTCTGGCTGAACAGGATAATTACAAATCTATAGTGGCAGCGGCCATGGTTCATAAGCATAGTGTTATAGCCCGTTCACCGTTAGATATCAATATTTGTAAACAATTGAACATTCTGATCAGTGAAATGGGCTTGCCGTTAAACCGGATTGTTATTGACCCGATGATCGGCGGCCTCGGTTTTGGAATAGAATATGCTTACTCTATTATGGAAAGGATCCGGTTGGGTTCCCTGGGCAACGATAAAATGCTCTCCATGCCGGTGATTTGCACGGTGGGTTATGAAGCAAACCGAGCCAAAGAAGCCAATGTTTCGGCAGAAGAATATCCGGGCTGGGGTGAACTGAAAGACAGAGCTGCTCTTTGGGAGACTTTGACTGCCTCTGCCATTCTGCAAGCTGGAGCAAATATTCTAATAATGCGTAATCCTGCAGCAGTGAAATTGGTGCAGGATAATATTGCAGACCTCATGGAAGGCAATTGATCATAAAGTAGTTTTCTAAAGAAAGGTCGTGCTCAGATGATAATAATTGGTGAACGTATCAACGGTATGTTTACGGACATTGGTGAAGCTCTGCGCAATAAGGATCCCAAGCCTCTGCAATTCTGGGCGACTAAACAGGAAGAGGGCGGGGCGCATTATCTTGATGTGAATTCTGGCCCGGCAATTCCCACCGGAGAACGTCCTGAAGCCTATAAATGGATGGTTCAGGTTATTCAGGAAGTGTCTGATTTGCCGCTGACTTTGGACTCCACAAACTATAACGCTATTGAAGAAGGCCTGAAACTTTGCAAACGCCCGGCCATGATCAATTCGGTACCTGTGGAGCGGGCTAAAATCGAGCGAGTCTTTGCCATGGCAATACAGTATAATGCTCAGGTTATTGGACTAACTATGGATAATAAGGGTATCCCGAAAGATGCTGAAAACCGGGTTGCTTTTGCTCTGGAATTGGTAGCTGCTGCCGATGAATTTGGCCTTTATATGGAAGATCTGTTCATTGATCCGCTTATTCTTCCCTGCAATGTTGCTCAGGAGCATGCCCCTGAAGTCCTGGAGGCATTAAGACAAATCAAAACTCTTGCCGATCCCGCACCACGTACTGTTCTGGGCCTTTCTAATGTTTCTCAGAAATCCCCTGATCGCCGGTTGATTAACCGCACCTATCTGGCTATGGCTATGGCTTGTGGACTGGATGCGGCAATCATGGATGCCAATGACGATGCTCTTATCGATGTTGCGGCAACTTGTGAGATACTTTTAAATAAGAGTGTTTATGCCGATTCCTATCTCAAGGTTTTCCGGACCCGTTAATATCCGAAATCTAGATTTTACAGGTTTCCATTAGGTTTATGTAATGGAAACCTTTTTCTTTTTATAACAGCTTAAATTTAAAATGTAATAATACTATATTTTTTATGTCTGAGTCTTTCATAATTGTTAGGTTCTTCATAATTCCGTTCTTTTATATATCAGAGGTAGGAGATATAATTTATATGTCGAATTAGATTACATAACAACATGTTTTACGAGGTGAAGAAAATTGTGTCTGATCCCTTAAGCAAAATATTGGAACGCACACTGGATAATATCAAAACAAGCAACGAAGAAATATTTTTGATTGCCGAAACGAACAGTAACGAAGTTCTCCGGATAACTCAGGAACTGGAAAAATTGCATATGGATATCGATGAGGTAAGCAAAGCAATCTATGAACAAAGCATAATTGAAAATCAGCTGCAAAATAAACTTGTGAAAATAAACAATGACTCCCAACTCTATTCTGAAAATGTTCGGGTAGAAGCATACAAGGAAACAGCGGAAGCTCAGTTAAAATTACAACTGCTTGAATCCAGGGAACAGCAGCTGCGCTCTCGCAAAAAAGATCTCGAACAGTCCCTGCAGCAGATACACTCAACTATTGAGCGGGCTGAAAACCTGATGTCGCAAGTCAGCTTGTCCACCAGTTTGCTGGAAGGTGAAATTGAAAATGTCATCTCTTCCAGTAAAATGATGGAGCAACGCCAGGATATCAGTTTAAGAATTATTAAAGCTCAGGAAGATGAGAGACGGCGAATTGCCCGGGAAATCCATGACGGACCGGCTCAAACCCTGACCAATGTGGTTTTGAGGCTGGAAATTACTGAAAGATTGTTTGAAATTAGCCCCCAGGAAGCTAAAAGAGAACTTCAGGATTTGAAAAATCTT
>DDXI01000042.1:4255-4438 GCA_002347475.1 Peptococcaceae bacterium UBA2264 | reverse complement strand
GGTACACGTATAAGAGGACTGCGATTTCTTCCAGACCAGGCAATATAACAAGGAGCCTCATATCCTGGTACCAGCCGTTTATAGGAATTAATAGTTGGATTAGTTATAGCAGTAAAGGAGCGGGCATGCTTCATCAGTCCCGCAATATAGTGATAGGCTTCCTGGGAAAGTTCCTTGGGATCC
>DDXI01000042.1:0-4244 GCA_002347475.1 Peptococcaceae bacterium UBA2264 | reverse complement strand
TGTTGCTGAGCTATTGTTCTGACTACAAACCTGAAGGTGGCAATCTTGTCAGCTGTGCTTAGAGCATCAGCATATTTAAAGTCAATTTCATGCTGTCCCGGAGCAACCTCATGATGAGAGGCCTCAATATCAAAACCCATCTGTTCCAAAGCCAGAACCATATCCCTGCGGGCATTTTCCCCCAGATCTACAGGTGTTAAATCAAAATAACTTGCTTTATCATGAGTTATTGTTGTCGGCAGCCCTTCGCTATTGGTATGGAAAAGGAAAAATTCCAATTCAGGTCCGACATTAAGAGCATAACCCATTGCGGTAGCTTCCGCTAACACACTTTTCAGAACATTCCGGGGATCACCGGCAAAAGGAGTCCCATCCGGATTATAGACATCACAAATTAAGCGGGCAACCCCTCCATCCCGCGGTCGCCAGGGAAAAACAACAAAAGTATCAGGATCAGGCCACAGATACATATCAGATTCTTCAATTCGGACAAACCCCTCAATTGAAGATCCATCAAACATTAATTCCCCATCAAGCGCTTTCTCCAGTTGTTCGATTGTGATCGCCACATTTTTTAATATCCCGAAAATATCCGTAAATTGCAGACGAATAAACTTAACACCTTTTTCCTGGGCAATGTATAAAACCTCTTCCTTGGTGGTAGTCATGGCTTTATACCTCCTAAAACTCTATCCCCTTACGACCGGCGATTCCTTGCTCATATGGATGCTTTATCATTATCATATCTGTAACAAGATCGGCTTTTGCTTTAATGGCATCAGTAGCATTCCGGCCTGTCAATACTAATTCAACATGAGGCGGTTTCGATTCCAGGAGTTTAAGCACCTCATCCTCTTTTACAAGCTCAAACCAGATAGCATTAAAGATCTCATCCAAAATAACTATATCCCACTGTCCGCTGCTGATAATTTCCTTTGCTCTCGCCATTGCTTTAGCAGCTTCCCGCAAATCTTCCGTGCTGGGATTACCCATATAGACCCAGCCCTTGCCGCCATAGTGTTCAATCTGACATTCCGGTTCCAAACGTTTTAAGGCCTTGAGTTCACCATAATAGTCTTGACCTTTCATAAACTGAATAATAAAAACTTTGAAGCCATGACCAACTGCCCTTACTGCCAAGCCAATCGCAGCAGTTGTTTTCCCTTTACTATCCCCTGTATAAACCTGGATTAAACCCTGTTCTAATTTAGCCAAAAGTAACACCTTCCTTTACTGTTGTTCGATTTGCGGATGAATATATTTGACGTTAGGAGATTTAGATAATTCCGCAAATTTTCCCAGAATATTTAAACTAAAATCTATTGAAAAAAATAATTTGATAGAAGATCTTTCATTCTTAGCCCTGAGTTCCACTTTATCCGGGTAAAAAAAATAAAAATAATCACTGTCATGCCAGGTAATCTCCAGTTCCCCTAACAAAACTTTGATCAAACCAAACTCCTCTGCTTTAACTGCACAGACATTACTTGAAGAAAGACGCAGGTACTCTGTTTCTAAAGCAACCTGACCGGCTTGATATTGTAAGCTGATCAAATGTTCAATTATAAGACGGGCAGGCAGGGAAACATCCTCAAAAATTCGCCTCTGACTGCGCAGATCTTCTGCCAGGGTCTCAAGTTTTGTTACATGGACAGACCTGATTTTCTTCATTTTTAGCAAAGCCTTATCCAAAGCATGATAAACATCTTCTATACACTCCAGTAGTAGTTCATCCTCATTATTCACTTCCGTACCTCACCACTCTTATTTCAAATTACTTTTCTGTCATTCATAATTATTCTACTCGAAATCAGCCTAATTTCAAAGCTGTTTTCTCAGAGAGTAAGTATATTTTTCCATAAACTCTGTCATTATGCTAATAAAAATACAATTGACCCCTGTACAAAAGAAAAAACTATCATAGGGGTCAATTGTATTTTTATTTATCTCCATTTTCTTGTTATTTTAGTTATTAATGTATATGAAAATACTTATATGAAAATATTTCCTGCATATGAATTTTAATAAAACATAATACATAATACATGAGTTATAATGAGATTTTTAACCAGAGACAAGCAGGAATACAAATGGCATAAATAGAATTGTTACACAACCTGACTTTTTTTAATTGATTATGGAAAGAGCGTAAAGAACTTTTGTTGTAGGAATCTGTATATCTTAAAACGTTAAAATTATGTCTCTGAACTTATAGATTATATTAACAAAATTACGCTGTGCAGAATAAATTCGAGTTGGGTTAAAAACAAAACTTTAAGAAAGAAGGTTTTTTTTTTGAGTGAAAAGGTAAACGATGTTCTTGGTACTGTTAACAGAGGCAATCCTGCGGAATCAGGGCTTTGCACTCTTTGCCGCGCTGACTGCCAGGGAAAATGTGAAACCTGGATGTCCTGTGTCGTAGGACGCAAACTGCTTTATCCCAGAGATTTCGGAGCAATTACGGCTGGCAGCGCCGGTACAGCAGCAGTCGGTGTTTCTTACAACGCCCTTAGAATCCAGGGTTACAATTACGGCGCCAACGGACTGCCGGCCGGACTTTCCAACAGTCCGGATGACTGCATTTTCCCCAATGTTAGCCTGGAAGTTGAATTCGGCAACGAAGTCAAAACCAGGAGCAGAGTACCAGTTATGACCGGAGCTTTAGGCTCAACATTTATTGCCGCCAAATACTGGGATTCCTTTGCTATCGGTGCTGCTTTAGTCGGTTTCCCGATTGTTATCGGTGAAAACGTTGTTGGCGTTGACAAACAATCTGTTATGGCCAACGGAAAAATTGAAAAGGCCCCGGAACTGGAAAGAAGAATCGACAACTATCTCAAATACTATGACGGTTACGGAGCAATCATTGTTCAAATGAATGTAGAAGATACCCGGAACGGTGTAGCCGAATATGTAATCGGTAAATATGGCGAAAAGGTAATTATCGAGTTAAAATGGGGCCAAGGCGCCAAGGATATCGGCGGCGAAATTCAAGTTAATGATTTGGACTATGCCATATTCCTCAAAAACAGAGGCTATATTGTGGACCCTGATCCGACGCTGCCGGAAGTACAGGAAGCCTTTAAGAACGGGGCCATCAAATCCTTTGCCCGGCACAGCCGCTTAGGTTATACCAATCTGGCCAACAGCGACCAGGTAGAAGAAGACTTCCTGAAGGCTGTAGCCTATCTGAGAGGCCTTGGCTATAAGAGAATCACTCTGAAAACCGGTTCTTATGGCATGGAAGCTCTGGCCATGTCTATCAAATTAGCCACAGTTGCCAAATTAGACCTCCTGACTATCGACGGTTCAGGCGGTGGAACCGGCATGAGCCCCTGGAATATGATGGAGACCTGGGGTGTGCCCTCCGTTCTGCTTCATGCCAAAGCTTATGAATACGCCAGTATTTTAGCTGCCAAGGGCTATAAAGTAGTCGATATGGCTTTTGCAGGCGGTTTTGCCAGAGAAGATCACATTTTCAAAGCCTTAGCCCTGGGAGCTCCTTACACTAAATTAGTCTGCATGGGCAGAGCTTTAATGATTCCTGGTTTCCTGGGCAGTAATGTTGAGGGAGCTTTACATCCCGATCGGAAAGCAAAACTGAACGGCAACTGGGATACACTGCCTAAGACTTTAGCAGACAGGGGAATGAAAGCAGAAGAAATCTTTGCCGGTTACTTTGATGTCCAAAAGAAAGTCGGCGCCGATGCCATGAAAGATATCCCTTATGGCGCAATTGCCGTTTGGACTTTAGCCGATAAGTTAGCTGCCGGTTTACAACAGCTTATGGCCGGAGCCAGAAAATTCTCTATGGATCAAATTGCCCGTGAAGATCTGTACTCCAGCAACAGGGAAACCGAAAAGGAAACCGGTATCCGCTTCATTACCGAAATACAAGATGCGTTTGCCAAGAAAATCCTCAATTCTTAATCCAGGAAATTAGGAATTGCAGTAGCAGTAAAAGAGGCAAACTAAGCTATTCTTACCGAAGCTGGCCCCCAAGGGCCAGCTTCCCTATTTTCCCTATTTACTGTTTTAATCTTTCTCTGACTCTGTAAAGTATTTATCATCGAGGTATCTGAGTTGTTTTAATCTATTGTTTAATACATAAAAAGCATTTGAGTGTAAGTCGGCAATGGCCAAAGATCAGCAGGGATAATAGTTTCCAGTTTGTCTGCCTCAATCCGCAGCTCGGCCATCGACTTAAAGACAGTATCCCGATAGTAAATACCCTGGGCATAAAA
>DDXI01000134.1 GCA_002347475.1 Peptococcaceae bacterium UBA2264 | reverse complement strand
CTATAGCCGCCACAATACCCGCTGATTTGGCGCAGTTTTACGCTCATGTCCTACGGATTGCCCAAAAACTGGCATACCTCTACGGTTGGGACGAACTGTTTAGCGAAAACGGTATGGATGACGGTACGGAGCAAACATTGACGTTATTCATCGGCGTGATGTCGGGCGTTAAAATGGCTAATGCTGCCTTGAATAAGGTAGCTGCGAATGCCGCTCCAAAAATAGGAGCCAAAATAGCGGCAAAGCCACTAACTAAAGGTGCGATTTATCCAACAGTCAAAAAAGTGGCAGGGTATCTTGGCATCAGAATGACAAAGGATGTTTTTGGAAAAGGAGTTTCTAAAATCATTCCCGGCATCGGTGCTGCAACGTCTGGGGTGCTTACATGGGCTACTTTCAAGCCTATGGCGAAAAGGCTCAGAAAATATTTGTCAGAAGTTGCTCCTATTGTTGTAGCTGGAGAATATGTTTCCGAGCCGATTATTATTGAGCCGGATGATATAATAACTGTTAGCGAAGATGAGGGCTAAATTAACGTGTAACACTATGAGCGAGGGAGTCTCTCTAATACTGAGAACTATGGTGTTTGATAGGTTTCCTCACAGGACTAAACTATAAATACGAGGGAGATGAAGCCATGTTCAACAACAACCGACATCTTAATATTTCCGAGCATTACACTCAAAAAGGGGTCATTGCCAGCGGAAGAAATAATGTCACAGCAAACTGTATCAATCGAATCAGCAGTTCGCTGGAAGGAAAAGCTTCTGGCGAGTGATAAGTATTACTTCAAAACCTTGCAGCCATCTATACTTGCAGAGGATATGGCGGTCGTTTATGTTATATTTGATAAGTCCACAGACGAAGCTCTTTATGTAGGCAGGACGAAAAAGCTAAGACGGAGATTATATACAAATCATCTGCAGGGCAATAAATCCACTGCAAGATTGAAAAAGTATATAGTTGAGGATAATCAGAATTTCCCTGAAATCAATGATACTGTAATGCAAATCCAGACGCCAAATTTACGAAAAAAATGGCCTGTCCAGGCGTCTGTTTCTGAAATATGCCTCCCCGCCAAGGGGGTACCAGAGGACTTCGACATCTTTTTTACCGCTTCAAGGCACGTCGAGACGGTAGTATTGATGTCAAGGGTGAATAAGTAAGTATAGATAAATACCTGTAAATAAGCCATTTGTGCGTTTTTCGGGCCGAAAGCCGGAGCAAGAAAATCGTGATTTTATCGTTATGAGAAGTAGGAGGATGAGGTGTAAATGATGTATCAAAAGCTATTGGACTATAACGATAACTGGTTAAAATATGCGATCCATCTTAACTTATGCCATGATCCAAAGGATAAACTTATTGAACTCAGAAATGCGGCGTTGGCGGATGATCGTATTCAAAACTACCTATATGATGTTGCGAACTTTCATGGCATGCTGGTAACAAATCATAAGAATCCAGATTTACCGGTACATAAGCTGCTGTTTCTGCTGGACCTGGGATTTGATATGGATGTTCCGGAAATAAAAGCAGCAGTTGATGAAATTCTTAAGCATCGGGATGAACACGGCATTTATCAGTCTTTAATTAATGTTCCGAAGCATTATGGCGGAGCAGGTGTGGATATGTTCAGCTGGTGCCTGTGCGATGCCCCTCTTCTTTTACTTGCTCTTTTAAAGGCTGGTGTGGATTATTACGAATATATCAAGCCTGGCATAGACCATTTGGTTTCTCTTAGCCGTGATAACGGATTTCCATGCGCCGTTTCACCGGAACTTGGGAAATTCAGGGGGCCAGGAAGAAAAGACGATTGCTGTCCTTACGCAACAATGATAATGGCTGATTTGTTGTCTTATATACCGGAATACCAAGATTCTTCTGTTGCGGCGACTTCCGTGAAAGTATTGCTCGATCTTTGGGAAAACAGCCGCGAACAGCATCCGTACATGTTTTATATGGGAACAGATTTCCGTAAGCTGAAAGCCCCCTCCTGCTGGTATGATGTTGTCAGCGTGGCTGGTGTTCTAAGTAAATACAAGTTCGCACGACATTACCCGCGCTTTTTGGAAATGATAGATATAATAAAAGACAAGCAGGATAGGGACGGCTTTTTTACGCCTGAATCGGCATACCAGAAATTGAAAGGTTGGGATTTTGGGCAAAAGAAGATTCCATCTCCCTATTTAACCTACTTGTGTCAACGTATTTTAAAACGGTTGGAAAATATATATGATATGATACCATACGGGATATAGGCGGCAAAAAAGCAGGTAGTATAATCGATCCCTGCTTTATAAGCTGCTGTTATTCCATTTGCAAAAACTCTGCCGCTGTCATGATCTTTGGGTTTGTGACGCCGGATTCAAGAAAATCCCTGTCGCCGGTTACAAGCAATACTCTCACAGTCCTTCAATCTCCGCGCGGATGTCCTTTACCAGCTCCATAACGTCATCATCGCTATGGATCCCGGCTTTTTTCGCCTCGCCCTCCATTTCCTTCTGCAGCATTTTCATAGCGTAGACAGCGGAGTTCATAAGGATAACCCGGTCTTCCTCGCAGATGAGTGTGACACGATCTCCGGTGGAAAGGCGAAGCTTGGAGCGGATATCTTTTGGCAGCGTGATCTGGCCTTTGGCCATTACCTTTGCATTATCAACTATGGGAACGCTCATGCCGAATCCTCTTTCATTGGATTTGGAAAGAAGGAAAATCCCTACTATCCCTACCATTAGTATATGCCAAACCGCGATAAAATACAATAGCTTTTCGCATTTTCAAGATTTAATTGTGAAGCCACAGGAAAGGAGGCGGTTATGTGGCAGACGATTTTGGCCTGAAGATCGGCATTGAAGGAGGGTAACAACAGCGAAAAGCCGGTTTCTGGCCACATATTCCAGTCTACTGCCTACTTCCTCCAGGTCAGGATTATGGTAAAGAACCTCTTCTAGTGTATCCCTGATGAAAGGTGTTCGCAGAAATTAAAATATAGCGAAAAACTTTAGGCTATCGCCCTCCAGCCCGGCGATGTCAGAACAGAAACCGTCAGCGAAGATAAAAAAACGGAAGCATTTGAAAAATATGAGGCATATCTACGGATGATCGGGATAGATCCCCGCGCACGTTGAGTATGTGGTATTGATGTCGTGTAACAAATGATAAAGGACTGAAAAGCCTGTAATATCAAGGGGCTTTAAAGCCACCCCTCCATCTCTTGATAATCTGTTTACCATTCATTGTTCTTTTTGTGATTTCATATGCTTCGTTCTCGCTGATTCGCTTGATCTCATCGGAATCCAGGCAGTAGTCTTCGTTATCTTCTTCTGTGAATTTTTGAAGTCCTTCAATTGCCTTTTTCTTTTCATTGTGTACAATTTTTAGAATTAGACTGACATCAGGAAATGTGATAGTATTTCTTTTCGCTTTATAATAAGCGCAAAGAATCCAACTGCAAGGATAAGAGCATTCTCGCAACAATTGATAAAGCCATAAATTCCAGTATTGAGCTTCGCAGCAAGAAAGAGCTGATAGAGCATTTCATTGAAGATCAACACATCGACAAAAGTGGATGAGGATTGGCGTAAATTTTTGTACGAGCGCAAAGAGGCTGACATTACAGCGATCATTGAAGAAGAGAAATTAAAGACAGAGGAGACTCGGCGTTTCATAGACAATGCTTTCCGCGACGGCTCATTAAAAACAAAAGGTACGGCGGTTGATAAAAAGTCTCTGCTTCGGAATTTTCATCGGGCTGTTGCAACTGCGCTGCGCAAAATCGCTTTTTTGTGAACAATAGCGCCCTTTGATTTTTTATTTTTTTATTGTAGACTTATTGTAGGCTTCTGCTCTTGGAACGCGGAAAGAGCAATAATAATGCCGGGCTCACCTAGTTAGCAACTGATCGGTAATTGAGTAGACCTGGTTTTTACCTGCCTTGTTT
>DDXI01000101.1 GCA_002347475.1 Peptococcaceae bacterium UBA2264 | reverse complement strand
ATACTCGATGCCCTTGGCTGTACCATAGATAATCTGAAAGCCGCCGCTTCCGGAGAAAACTACGAATGGAGTGACATGTACCCCCGCATGGCCAAAGAAGCCAGGGAAGAAGGTTTTGAGGACCTGGCCCAACTTTTTGCAGGTGTGGCATTGATAGAACATGAACACGAAAAGCGCTATTTGCAGCTCCTGAAAAATATGGAGGAAGGCAAAGTCTTTAAGAGAGAAAGCAAGATTCTCTGGAAATGCCGCAACTGCGGGCATTTCCACGATGGAGCTGAGGCCCCGGAATCCTGCCCGGTCTGCGACCACTCCCGAGCCTATTTCGAATTGCTTTGCATAAACTATTGACCATTAAAGGTAGTAATAATTACTGTACAATTTGCTAAATGTTGAATATATATTACTGATTACTGAATAAGCTCCCTGGAAATAAATATAGTAATTTAAGGGGGATGCCCCGGGTTGAACCACAACAGTTCAAACTGGACATCCCCCTTCTTATGTGTTTCTAAATTGTGTTATGTTGGATCAGTTTTTGCCGTTTCCGCCGCCTTTACCGTTTCCCTTATTCTTGTTGTCATTTTGGGAATCGTCATCTGGTGCTTCAGCAGCTGTTACACTAGCATCAGTATCGGTGCTTTCTGTAACATCTACGTCAGAATCTGCATCGGAATCACTAGCACTATCAGCTTTCTTAGCCTGACCCTTGTTCAGATCTTGTCCGCTATTGTCTTCCTGGACTGCAGCATCTTCTTGAGCAGTGTCTTGAGCCTCTTCTTCTGTATTTTGATCTTCGACATCTTCCTCATCGACAGCTTCCAAAACTACCATAGCTGCTGCTGTTTCATCATCCAGGTCACCCGTGTCACCATTTTCCAGTATTTCCGTAGTTCCCTCGAGGCTATGTTTCAATTGTTTTTGCATTTCTTTATCATATTTTTCAATGGATTTTACCATAGAGCGCAGCGCATTGGCGGCAATCCTCCGCACGGCCTGCGGTGGCATTGACTTATCCAATAACTTGTCTAATACTGTCCCTAAAGCCTGGATATTTGAAGCATTCCTTGCTTCCAGGATATTCTGCAGTTCTTCATTATCCAGTGCTGCTATTAAATCCTGAGCTTCAGAGATCTTGTCTGAATATCCATTTAAAGCAATCTCCGTATTTTCTTCTTGCCCAGCTTCAATCGCAACTTCTGCCTCAGCCTCTCTTTCCGAAATCTGTGCCATCAGAAGATCAGCTTTTTGTTCCGGTGTCCAAGCTAAAGCTAACTGGATATTTTCCAGGAGTGTATCCAGCCAGGAAAGAGGCGAACCGGGAAGAATACCAGCGACTTCTTCAATAACAGGTTCTTCTTCGGTTACAGGTTCTTCTTCGGTTACAGGTTCTTCTTCGGTTACAGGTTCTTCTTCATTAACAGGTTCTTCTTCAGTTGCTGCAGGTTGTTCTTCACCTACTATAGGTTCTGCAATAACTTCATTTGCACCATCTGTGCCATTCTGTGGTTCCTCAGCCAGCACCAAAGAACAATTCATGAACAAAGTAATGAGTGCCAGCGACAAGATTAGGACCAGACTCTTTTTCAGTTTTACCATTTTACCATTCTCCTTTTCTTTATTTTATTAAATGGAAAACATATTTATAAAAAACAAAAATCGCCAATTCCAAGCAGGATGGCGATGCGATTTTGTGCGGTAACCCGGCGATCATCACCCCTGCGTGGAAGACCCGTAGCTTTGCGTCCCCGGCTTTCGCCGGGTTTGCCTTTGTCGCAACCTATAATATTATATAAAGCTGCTACAACTTTTCTTATGATTTTATGAACGTATTATAACATTTTATTGAATTTACAGACAATAGCTTATACTTTATCAGGGACTATAGTCCTATTAATTTATTACTTTATTACTATATTTATTATATTATTACGATTAGACATTGCTGTCTTATTCCACATAATCGATACTACCGAATCTCGTAATATTAGACTTACAAGTACACCTCTTCCTATGAGTATCAGCAGTCTGCCGAAAATATCAGCACTTAACCTGCGTCTGAGGAATTTCCTGCATTATCCATTCAGCTCTCCGACTGATCTTCAGAAAGTGTAAATTCCCAGCCACAGAAAAATTCCGGAGGATGCTGATCAGGCGGGCAGGCTATGCAGCGGGTTTTGATCCGGGAGTCAATAGTGGAAGCAAACAAGGAATATTCGGCCTCTCCGACAGGTTTGCAGGGAAAATCAGGCAGGTTTTTGCGTTGACGGGCACTCTGGACACGGCAGTCAGACATATGTAAAATAACGGTCTTCTTATCAGGATGCAAAATATTTTGTTGGTTTACAAAGGCATAAAGCCTGAATTCCAGGGCTCTGGCCAAAGCATCCAATCCGCCACCTTCCGGTATATCCAGAAATTCCATTATTCTTTTGGCTTCAATTACTGTAAATTTAGACATGGCGTCAATATCATGTACTATAGCATCTTCCAGCCCGTGATCTTTTTCCACCGAAAGAAACCAGAGGCCATCATGAGCTATCCAACGTTTAGCGAAACTTCCCAGTAATGCAATAGCCTGTTCCCTCGTTAAATCCTCTTTAGAGTTCAACATGTTTTTCATATCCTCCTCACCATTCACACCAATCACTTAATATAAATACATACAAATATAAATACTGATAAAATGTTTACTAATAAATATAGTCTAACAGCAATAAGAGTAAAGAATTAATACTTATGTACAAGCAGGTCGATCCTCTTATTTCAGCTGATGAGGGCTGCCATCAGCAAACCGGCACGTCAAACATAACCTCAAATTCCTTATAAGGAGTTGTGATCTGTTGCGATTGACCCGTATCATAATACTCCGATTAACTGCTGCGGCTGACCCGCCTCATACTATTCAACATC
>DDXI01000080.1 GCA_002347475.1 Peptococcaceae bacterium UBA2264 | reverse complement strand
TCCTGCTTCCTGACGCATAGTTTTCGCCCCCCTACAAGTTTTCACACTATTATCTCACGGCGCTTTAAGTTTGTTCAGCAGGGAATTGCGAAAAAGTTTTTTCGATTTTCCTCTTACCCTCAAGCTTATCAACGAAATTAATGTTATGCGTCAGCTCTGGAAAATTTTTGGCTATCATCAAACGGTCCCTTTTCCTTTTTATTGCAGCTTATCTGGTAAAGTAAATAAATGTCGTAAAATGTCGTAATATTTGTGAAGGGTATCATACCTTTATGTCGAAGAATGAGAAGTGACTATTCTGTTGCTAAAGATGAGATTAAAGAATTCATTTTTTTCAGCAGCAATTATTAAGCAAGGGGTTAACGGTTTGTTAAAAAATAAACTATTCTTTTTGCCGGCCATTATTTTTATTTTTTTTATTACTGCAGGCAGTTGTGCAGCACAACAAATCACTAAAGGAATACAGGCTAATACCTCGATAGAAGGTGTCAAAAATAAACTGGGAATAATGAGCAGTCAAAAGGCGAACCTTAGCCTGCAGCAACAAAAGCTCAGTACAGATTTGCTTGAGTTAACAAGCGCAGATGTTCTTACTGGCATTCAGTCAAGAGAAGACCTGATCAAGAAAATGCAGTCGTTAAAACAATTCCGTTACTACACTTCCGTCAGGGAAGGTATCAAGCAAACTGATGAACAGGTGTATGTATATATACATTTGGCTTCTAATGCTGCAACAAGCATAATAGAACCGTATGTACAGGAGGTTACAGACAGGGATGAACAAAACCATCTTGCTGTTGCCTGGGTAAGTGTAACCAAACTGAAGATCTTGACTGGACTTGATGCAGTGAGTTTTATAAGAACCGTTTTACCCCCCTACTTGAATACAGGTTCCGTAACCAGTGAAGGTGATGCAATCCACAGGGCTGATCAGGTACGCGCACAATATGGAAAAAACGGAAGCGGTGTAAAAGTTGGAATTATATCTGACGGGGTAGACCACTGGACCAGCGCCAGAGATAAAGGAGATCTTCCTTCGAATCTGAATGTTTTAAGCAATATGCAAGGCGGCGATGAAGGGACAGCTATGTTAGAAATAGTCCATGATCTTGCCCCGGGGGCAGAATTGTACTTTCATGATTGTAGTGATAATGTTGTTGGATTCAATAATGCGGTTGATGAACTTGTAAGCAATGGCTGTGAAATTATCTGTGATGATATAAGTTGGATTGCTGAACCTTTCTTTGAGGATGGGGTCGTTGCCAGTCATATGGCGTCAGTTATTAGAAATAACAATATAACTTATATTTCTTCGGCTGGTAATAGTGCGCTTAGACATTATCAGGGTGTTTACTATAACGACGGTTATAATTGCAATAATAAACCATTGTATGTAGATATACCTCCTGGGGGCAATATTATAATTGTTTTGGAGTGGAATGATAAGTTCGGCTCTTCAGGCAACGATTATGATCTTTATCTTGGGGATTTAGCATCTCAAGAGATAATTGCCTGGAGCGAAAACACCCAGAACGGCAATGATGATCCACTGGAAGTAATAGGAGGCGTTAATAACGGCGATTCTACAATAGAAGGGGTTTTTTTAGTAAGCAACTACCGGGGTTTAGCAGCCTCGAAAACACTTGAGATATATATTTATCCTGGGAACGGAACACTTGTTTACCAGGATAGCCTTACCTCACGAGATTCCATTTTCGGCCAAACCGCTATTCCGGATGTCATTTCTGTAGGGGCAATAGATGTTCCGGACCAAAACCAGATTGCAGTATATTCCTCTCAAGGCCCGGTTACAATTAGCTATCCTGCCAGTGAAACCAGAAAAAAACCCGACCTATGCGGAATGGCCGGAATAAGGATAACCGGCGCGGGCGGTTTTTCTAATCCTTTTTATGGGACAAGCGCTGCAGCCCCACATATAGCCGCAATTGCAGCCTTAATTATGGAGCAGTATCCTGACAAATCTTCAAGTGAAATACGTAATATCTTAACCAGTTTATCAATTGATTTAGGAGCTTCCGGGTATGATTATGTGTATGGCTATGGCAGAGCTGATGCTCTGAACGCTTTTCCTAAAGTCAACCTGCCAACAGTACAGACCAGCGCAGCAACAAATATTACTTTCAACTCGGCGACATTAAACGGCAGCATCACGAACACAGGCGGTCAGAACTGCGACCAGAGGAAATTCCAGTACAGGGTAAAGGGTGCGGCTAACTGGACGGATGCCGGCCTGCAGAACGGCTCTTTCGGCGCAGAAGCGTTCAACTACAGCCTGACCGGCTTAGGTTCAGGACAGACCTACGAGTTTAAAGCTATGGCCCACAACGCCGTCGGCTGGGCTGAAGGTTCTGTTCTTGATTTCACATTGCAGCAACTGGATGTTACTCCCCCAATAATAAGCGTCTTCACAATAAACGATGGCGCTGAGGCGACAAATGATACAGCTGTAACCCTCTCCATTCAAGCTGCCGATGAAAAAGATGAACAGTCTAAACTCCTTGTTAGTTTTTCCAACGACAGTGTTAACTGGACAAAATGGGAATCATATAATGCTGTAAAAGAATGGGAACTTATCAATAAGGAAGGTATTCAGACAGTTTTTATTAAGGTTAAAGATTTAAGCGGCAATATTGCTGCTGGCCAGGAAACTATTTTACTTGATTTAACACGTCCTGAGATAGTCGAAAATGATCCTCAGGTTGGCACTGTTGATGTGTCTGTTGATATTAGTTTTATTATTACTTTCGGTGAAAACATACAGGAAGGGAACTCATACAATAGTATCTCTTTGAGAGATTCGCAGAATAGTGAAATAGAACTTATTAAGAGCCTGGATAACAGGACTCTGGTCTTAGAACCTGTAAATATACTGGATTATGGCTGCAGCTATATATTGAATATCCCTGCTTTTGCGGTTAAAGATGCTGCCGGAAATAATTTTGTCGAAGGGCTTAAGATTAACTTTGTTACAGGACCAGAACCTGGAACGGGCGGGATTATTACAGGTACGGTTTACCTGGATGGTCTGGCGGAAGGAAAATATAAAGCTATAAGTATAGAAGCATATAACGCGCAGGGTAGTTTAGTCTCAACATTAAGCGCGCAAAGCAGCGACTTGTTTGTCATGACTGGTTTGCCTCCTGCCCAATATAACCTCAGATTTAAGTCGGAAAATTATCTTGCAAAAAGAAAAACCGGAATCAATGTGTATGATGGCAGTACTGCAAAGATTGGAAATGTTTACTTAAGAGCGGGAGATATAAACGGCGATGGCAGAATAAGCCTTTTAGACCTTGTGCAGTTTGCCAATTCTTATAATACTGCAGAAGGCCAAATAGGCTATAAACAAAATTGCGACTTGAACGGTGACGATATAGTTAACATTGGGGATTTAGGGCTTTTACTCAGTAATTATGATTTCATCAGCAATTGATTACAAATGGGAAACAAAAGCCCACCTGTTCTCAAACAGATGGGTTTACAATGAAAAACTGTAGCTTTTTCAAGAGCATTTGAAACTAGTAGACAGTATCAAATATAACGTCACATCTACCTGTCCGGCTATAAATGTTGCTTGGACGAATTGATAGTGTAATAACCATGCAATGTTAAATATGATACTAATTACTAGCCAAAGGCGGGCACGTAAAGCCCCGTCTGGGAATGTTTCAACTTTAGTGTAATTGGTTCTTTGGCTGCAAGATTAAAACCCGCAAAACATGGCTATAATTTAACTACATCCGGAAGGATAGGGCAACGCTGGAGAGCGACCCGAGCGTCCGGATGTGGGCTAAACGCTGAAGCCGGTTCCGTCTATGGGGCCGGTTTCAACTTCAGCGGCAGCCCTCAAAGCGTTAAACACATTTACCCAACCTTCAAAGACAACCTGCCCTCGAAGAAAATCATCAACTGTCCCATTATTATTCCCCAGTCTTTTATCGGCATACTCCATTTTTTGGCGATTTCCTGGACCGAGAGGTACACCGACTTTTTTACCGCTTCATCTG
>DDXI01000193.1 GCA_002347475.1 Peptococcaceae bacterium UBA2264 | reverse complement strand
GAAGCTATTAAGATTATTGGTGAAAACACCGATATGTATGCTCAGGCTTATTTCCAATATGACAGCAAAAAATCCGGCGGTGTAACAATCTCTCACCTTCGTTTTGGTAAAAAACTGATCAAATCCCCGTATTACGTAGTAACTGCCGATTATATTGCCTGCCACAATCCGGCTTATGTCGGTCATATTGACCTGACTGCCGGCTTGAAGAAAAACGGAACTTTCCTCTTGAATTGCCAATGGAAACCGGAAGAACTGGAAGAAAAACTCCCCGGTGCCATGAAGAGTTATCTGGCCAAAAACAACATCAACTTCTATACGATTGATGCTGTGGATATTGCCCAGAAAGTTGGCTTGGGCGGCAGAATTAATATGATTTGTCAGTCTGCTTTCTTTGTTCTCTCTAAAGTTATGCCGGTGGACGAATCTATCGGATTACTGAAAGACTCAGTGGTCAAAGCTTATGGTAAAAAAGGTCCGGCTATTGTGGAAATGAACCACAAGGCCATTGACGCTGCTATTGGTGCGATTGTTAAAATTGATGTACCAGCCGCTTGGGCATCAGCCACTGATGTCAGGACTGTAAAAGAAGAGCCTGACTTCATTAAGAATATCCTCAGGCCGATCAGCAAAATGGATGGCGACTCCCTGCCGGTCAGCGCTTTCAATGGTATCGAAGACGGGACTCATCCGCTGGGAACAGCTGCCTATGAAAAACGCGGCATTGCTGTAAATGTACCAGAATGGATTATGGAAAATTGTATCCAATGTAACCAATGTTCCATGGTTTGTCCGCATGCTTCTATCAGACCTTTCCTGCTGGATGACTGTGAAGTCAAGAATGTTCCAGCTACCTTTACTCATAAGAAAGCTATTGGCAAGGGTCTGGAAGGACTGGAATACCGCATTCAGGTCGACACCCTGGATTGCACAGGCTGCAGCAACTGTGTCAATATCTGTCCTGCCAAGGAGAAGGCTCTGGTTATGAAACCGGCAGCTGAACAAATAGAACAACAAGCTGCTAACTGGGATTTTGCAGTAACTATTACCGATAAATCCAAACTCGTTGAATTGAACAGTGTCAAGAATTCCCAATATTCACAACCGTTATTTGAATTCAACGGTGCCTGTCCGGGCTGCGGCGAAACCCCNNTGGGCTAACTCCCTCTTTGAAGACAGTGCTGAGTTTGGTTTTGGAATGTATCTGGGTGTTAAACACCTCAGAGAAAAGCTTGCCGATCTGATGACTGAAATTCAGGATGCTCCGGTCAGCGAAGCCCTCAAAGCCGCTTGTAAAGAATGGATTGCCAGCATGTTCGATGCCGAAGGTTCCAAAGCTGCCAGCGCCAAAGTATTGGCTGCTATCGCTGAAGACAAGTCCGGCAACGAGCTGGTCAAAGAAATTCTCGCTAAGAAAGATTTCCTTATCAAGAAGTCCCAGTGGGCTAACGGCGGCGACGGTTGGGCCTATGATATCGGTTACGGCGGTGTTGACCATGTTCTGGCTTCCGGTGAAGATATCAATATTCTTGTTCTCGATACCGAAGTTTATTCCAATACCGGCGGACAAGCATCCAAATCTACCCCGACTGGTGCTATAGCCAAATTCCAGGCTGCTGGTAAGAAGACCCGCAAGAAAGATCTCGGCATGATGGCTATGAGTTATGGCTATGTTTATGTGGCTCAAATAAGTATGGGGTCTGACATGAATCAGGCTCTCAAGGCTATTAGAGAAGCCGAAGCCTATCCGGGACCTTCCCTGGTTATTGCTTATTCACCATGTATTAACCAAGGACTCAAAGTCGGTATGGAAAATAGTCTCCTGGAAGCCAAGAAAGCTGTTGAAGCAGGATATTGGCACCTCTATCGCTACAACCCGCTTCTGGAAGAAGAAGGCAAGAACCCGTTCAGCCTCGACTCCAAAGAGCCGACCGGTTCCTTCAGAGACTTCATCATGGGTGAAGTTCGTTACAACTCCCTGAAAGCCCTCTTCCCGGCACATGCAGAAGAACTCTATGTGAAAGCAGAAGCAGATGCCAAGCGCAGATATCAAACTTACAAGAGTCTGGCCGGCAAATAAGCCGAAAATTAACAATAATTATTTTCCGAAGAAGTTTACAGAATAAGTAGTAACAGATACAGCAACAAATGCAGTAACAAAAGCCGCCTCTGAGAACGGTGATCCGTTCCCAGGGGCGGCTGTCTTTATTATTATATTATTACAGGCCGTTTCTTGATCATCTTTGCCTCAGGTCAGTCTGCCTTAGCATTATAGTCTGCCCCTATAGCACCAACTGCAACATCGTTATCATATCTATTATTATCATTATCGTTATCATTGACATTAATTGGTAGACAATCCTGTTTACTTCCTGGCTCTGAACAGGCACCTTCCCATTTAAGCACTGGTTCAGCAAGTTTGTTTTCCTGGTTGCTGCTTTTATCTGTTCTGGACTGTTCTTTTCTGGCTACTCCCGTAACCAGGACATCAATGGCAAGTACGTTAAAACCGGTATGGCTTTCCACAACTTCTTTTACTTTGGCCTGAATACTGCGTGAAAGGACAGGTAGTATTTGACCATACTCGGCAGTATACTGGATGAACAGGATGGTGTTGCCCTGCTCGGAATATACCTGGGTTTTCCCGGGAGCCTTGACACCCGGGAATTTGATTAGGACCCATTTAATAATATCATTGAGGGCTTTATCTGAAATCATTATCTTCCCCAGATAAGAAAAAGTTGGACGGATTACAGACTGTTCAAATACTCTCCGTTTGGCGGTACTCTGTCCGTGCAGAATAACCTGCAGTTTTTCGATGAGAGCATTAGGAAAATTTTGCTCCACTTCTACTGACGGTGCGGGCACTACATGTTTTCCCAGCTGATTACGGAAATATTTAGCTGTGGTTATCTCTTCGGAGCTAGCCAGGTCTTCGATATTCACAATCCTGGCTGGTTTGGGCAAGGCTAAACGCTGAGAGATCCTTTCTATCATCCCCAGAGAAGTACCCAAAATTAAAATCCTCTCCGGCTGCAGGACAGCTATGGTTGTTGCTGCCCTGTCCCGGTGCTGAGTAGCTGTAAACAAAGCAGTTTTAATGGCGCCAACCTTGGTCGCCTGATTTTTGGCGGAAATACCATCTATTATCCGGCCTTCCCGGATAATAAGGCCGTCATCAATGATCAGGTCTGCTTTTATGTCATTGGCGAAGGCCAGGGCTCGGTGGCTTTTGCCGGAACCACTGGGTCCGACCAGGGCAATAGTTTCCAAACTGTTTCCTCCCAGATAATTTCTCCTGCAGGATTATATCAGGACTATCTCGATAATATCACAAATTGTTCAATAATAGCTATCAATGATAACAAATAATGTGATAAGATATCGGTGATTGGATTATTATGAATTTATGGAGGAATGACAATGGGTGCCAAATTTCCAGTGTCACTTCTTAAGATACCGACACCTTTTGATGTTGGACCTGTAAATGCTTATCTCATCAAGGCGGAGCCTCTGACTCTGGTAGATCCAGGTCCACAGACTCCCGAAGCAGAGAACGCACTGTATGCCGGTCTTCATACTCTCGGATACAACATACAAGATATCAAACGGATCTTCATTACCCATGGTCATTATGACCATTCCGGCCTGGCTGGGAGAATTGCCGGGTTATCTGGAGCAGTGGTGTATATTCACCCTCTGGAAGCATTGAGCCTGGCCGGCTGGGTAAACATGATTATACGCAAATCTGCCATTTTTAAAACCGGGGGGATTCCGTCTCAGGTTTTTGATGAGGTTATTGCCATGGCTCAGATGAGCGATGCTCTGGTAAAAACACTGGAAGACTTCATCCCCTTATGCGGAGGCGAAGTACTTTCTTTTGAAAATTTTGAACTGGAAGTACTCCATACGCCCGGACATGCTCCCGGTCATTTATGCCTCTTTCACAGAGAAGAGAGAATCCTGCTGGCAGGAGACATGCTCCTGGCCGACATTACCCCCAATCCCGTCCTGGAACTGGATCAGGCAGCCCAGGACGGCCGTCTTAAGAGTCTGAAATTATATATAGACAGTCTTCAGTTACTGGAAAAATTAGCGATCAAGGAGGTGCTGCCCGGACATGCCCGTGTAATCCAGGATCATAGGAAACGGATTGCTGAAATTATGGAACACCATCTCTTGCGTTCGCGAAA
>DDXI01000161.1 GCA_002347475.1 Peptococcaceae bacterium UBA2264 | reverse complement strand
AAGCTTGCAGCTTTTGCCGGCATTGACCCCACTTTCAGGTAGTCTGGCTAATTCACCGGCACTCATAACAAAATGTCCAAGCGTGGTTCGCCTTATCTTCGCCGGGCAATTTGGCTTGCTGTTACTGCTGTTCTTAAAACGAACTAGCCCTACCAACAAGCTTTTCCCAAAAATTTATCTTCCTTAATATTCCTTCGGACCGTTTTATCCGAACATTTCAACGCCGCCGCAGTTTGTTCAATAGTAAGCCAGCCCTCCGGCTGCTGCCATGAAAAGCATTATTTTACTCCTTGTCTTATTGTCTGTCCAGCCTGTCCGCTGTCCAGAAAGTCAAGTCTTTTTTTGAAAAAAGGAGATCACTGATATCCGCTTGTTTATTCTTTATATTTTTCTTCTGAGTGTGTTATGATGTTTCCAGATAAAATTTTATATTAGGAGATGGAATATTATAGGTAAGCCCGAACAGCTTAATAGCGCCAACCAGGCCAGGTTTGAACATGGAGAAAGATAAGGAGGCAGAAATATATGTGGGAAAGAAAAGGCACGCCGGAGGAAGTGGCCAAGGCAAAGGAATCTGTAACCTTGCGCTTAGCTAAGAACGAAAAACGGATGGAAGAATGGATGCGGGAAAATGGGCATATTATGGAGGAATTGGACAGACTCAAGAATGCCTACCTCACCGCCCGAGACAAAGCGAAAGAAAAAGTTCAAGAATATGAAACTATCAGGTATTTCTATCATGAATTAAAACAAGAGCTAATGCGGGCGGATGCCGGTATAATTTATATGACGGATGAAGAGGCTGAAGAATGGGAAGTAAACGAAGCATATCGGGAATATCTGCAGAATATAAAGGCAGAATGAGGTAAAAAAACTGCGTGATAAGTATTTCTGGGAAATATGCTTGTAATGCATTTTTATAATACACACAAATAATTTTAATGCTGACGCAGAACAATTTTTGATGTAAAATATAGCAGGAAATCATTTAATACCATGAATAAACATATATTCAAATAAGGGGCAATGAATGCAGGGGTGAATATTGACGCTTATCCCTGCAGGAGCTGCTAGCATAACCGACCAAATTGGTCGGTTAAATTTTTTTGGCAGTTTTTAATTCATTGTTACAAAAGATCTGTATGCTACCCTGTTCCCCGGAAATAAAAGGAGTGTAAAATCAGACAATTTACAATTAATAGAAAGAAGGTATGAATTAATGTCCAGAAGAAAATTGATTATGGGGTTTCTCTTTTGTTTAATCTTAGTGCTTATCGTTCCTGCCGCAGCTTATGTATTGCAACCTCCGACAACGCAACAAATCGAGCAATACAAAAAAGACGGTTCTTTCTCTCAGAGAGCAGCAAGAGCAGAGATGATCGGAAATCATAAGACTAGCAAATTTCTCGCCTGGCGAGCACAACTTAAGACAGAGAAAATGGCTCTCAAAGCCAGGGGCCTTTCCGAAGAAGAAATAAATGCCCAAATGGCGGCGTTGGCGGGGCAACGCAAACCTTCACAGCCAGTGTAACATTACCTAAGACCTTGAGAATGGGGACGAAATATTATATAGGAGCCATAGTCGACGCAACAAATGTGATAGCAGAATCAAATGAAAGCAACAATACCGGATATGACTCAGGAGTCCTGACAATATCAAGTTAATAATTGGTGTTTTACTTAACTGCTTCTGTGCAATAATCTACAGCATAGCCAGCAGCCTTTGTTCCCGGAAATGGGCAGAGGCTGTTACACTTTGGACAGAGTTATATGCCATATAAGCAGCCAATCCAACTCATCAAGCATTATAACCTCCCAGGCACTGTTTGTTGTATTCTCCAAATTACTTTCTGCGGGTTGATAAGCCAGCAGGTATTTTTCTTTTTCATGTCGAATTAGATATGATGTCCAAAGTGACCATTTGATGGAAGGAGATGATTAATTGTGGATCTAAAACAAGAATTCGGGAAGTTACTGAAAAATGGTTTCCATGATGCAGAATTAACTCATTCAGCAATCTTTAATGAAAATGGCCCCAAAGAGAATTCCGTCATCACCGGTTACTTGTCTATTGCAAACTCCTACATTAATGCGGCAAAGGCTGTATATATCTGTAATGCGGAACTAGCCAAGCCTGAAGTCAGTGAAGTATTCGCTGAATTTGATGCCTTCTCTGACGAAGTAATGGCTAATATCAGCGGCATGGTGCCCTTGGGAAATATTGCTGTCGAGCCCAGGCATCAATGGACTGACATCCACTTCCCCAAACTTAAAGCAGCCTACGAAAAAATCGTTTAACAGCTTTGCTTCCCCGAGTAGTGAAGTAACTAATTAATATATACCATTAGGTTAATCAGAACATTAGGTTGATTGACACGGCCGGATTACCCGGATTCCGCCGTAACTCGATCAATCTTTTTGTTCGCAGAACTTCCGACTCCGGAAATATACTATTGATATTTACACTATTATTTTTGGTTGCTTTTTGCGGCTGCCAAAAAGCAGATAAACAAACAGTCGAGCAGAATAATCAAACAAAGGGAAGTTCATTAGTTAAAAATGGCACAATTGAAGAGAATTAAGATGACATTTACATCCCAAGAGATGCAAAAGAGTAATACCTCAATTTGTTTAGCAGGAGAAAATAATGAGTACATTTGCGAGACTTAAAGAAAAGAACCAGAGTATTTCTAAAATTGGCTTCTGGTCTGCTTTGCTGACTGGAATTCTTAACCTATGGTATTTTATTGCTTTTATTATTTATCAGCCGATCCTTCATGCTCCCTGGAGTGGTATTGATTCCTACGCTGAATCATTTAGGCTATTACCATTTTTAGCATGGGTAATTCCCTGTTTTTTACTGACACTGGCATTCTTATCTATGATAATTACTATTTTCATCTCGGTAGAAGAGGAAAATAAAATATGGAGTCTTTTTGCTTTAGTTTTTGCGGTAATTTAAACAACGATAATGAGCATAAATTACTATATACAAATGACCATAGTGCAGCATAACCTTATTAATAAAATGACTGAGGGGCCTTACGAGGAGAGCAGAAATGATAATTAGAAAATTCGAACATTCCGATACTGAAAAAATAGTTGAAATCTGGTACAATGCAAGTGTTATCGCACACTCTTTTATTCCCAGGGAAATGTGGGAATCACACAAAATTGAGTTAAAGAATAAGTATCTGCCAATAGCAGAGACAAGGGTTGCTGAGGAAAGCGGTATTTTAATAGGCTTTATTTCTTTACTGGATAATTTCATTGGGGGTTTATTTGTTGTAACAACAAAGCAGGGAGAAGGAGTCGGCACTAGACTTATTGAACAGGCAAGACTGGAAAAGGGTCATTTAAAAGTTGGTGTGTATGCCAAAAATATAAATGCGAGAAAATTCTATACGAAAAATGGATTTAGATATATAAGCAAGGAAGTTCAACCGGAAACAGGTGAAGTAGTGATAAATATGGCCCTGGACT
>DDXI01000071.1 GCA_002347475.1 Peptococcaceae bacterium UBA2264 | reverse complement strand
CGTGGAAATGGTGGGCGAGGACGCAAGCGCTCAAGTCATCTCCCGTTCTGTGGCTCAGAATGATTCCCGACAGATTTTTCATTTGAATATGCGGGGTTTTGCCAGATGTCGCGGTCATATTCAGTGTGATTCGATCATTATGCATCAGGCTCAGGTGTCCTCCATTCCGGAGATCAGTGCTTTTCATTCCGATGCCCAGCTGATTCACGAAGCCGCCATCGGCAAAATTGCCTCTGAACAGCTGATCAAGCTGGTATCTTTAGGGTTAACGAAACAAGACGCGGAAAATAAAATCTTGCAGGGTTTCTTGAAATAACTATTAATTGTCATGTTTAACACTGGAATGAATGGGAGGTTAACAATGAAAAAACTGATAAAAAACAATGTCTCTTGGATTGGTAAGGTTGACTGGGAACTGCGGAAATTTCATGGCGATGAATTAACAACTCCTCATGGTTCAACCTATAATTCCTATTTGCTCCAGGAAGAAAAAAATGTGCTGATAGATACCGTTTGGCTGCCTTTTGCCCAGGAATTTGTGGAGAATTTAGCCAAAGAGATCGATTTGAATCAGATAGATTATATTATTGCCAATCATGGAGAAACCGATCACAGCGGAGCACTTCCGGCTTTAATGAAGCTAATTCCCAATACCCCCATCTTTTGCACCGCTAATGCCGTAAAATCTTTAAAGGGTCAATATCATCATGATTGGAATTTTAATATTGTTAAAACCGGAGACAAACTCAGTGTTGGCAATGGCAAAGAACTGATTTTTGTAGAAATGCCCATGCTGCACTGGCCGGACAGCATGGCAACTTATCTGACCAAGGATAACATTTTATTCAGCAATGATGCTTTCGGTCAGCATTATGCAACCAATAAATTATTTAATGATCTGGTGGACCAATGTGTCTTGTTTAAAGAGGCAATGAAATATTACGCGAACATCCTGAATCCTTTCAGCCCGATACTCAGAAAAAAACTGGAAGAAGTAATTTCGCTGGGACTGGCAATCGACATCATTGCCACAAGTCATGGTGTTATTTGGCGTGATAACCCAATGCAAATCTTCGAGAAATATTCGCAGTGGGCCAACGATTATCAGGAGAATCAAATTACGATTATATACGATACAATGTGGAATGGCACTAAAAGGATTGCTGAGAAAATATCTGAAGGTATAGGGTTGGCCGATCCTGCTGTGGAAGTAAAGGTGTTTAATTTGGCCAAAAGTGATCAGAATGATTTGATTACGGAAGTCTTTAAGTCAAAGACAGTTATTATCGGTTCACCTACCATCAATAACAGTATTCTGCACTCCATTGCCGGCTTTATCCATTTAATGAAGGAGCTGAAATTCAAGAACAAAAAAGCTGCTGTTTTTGGCTGCTACGGCTGGAGCGGGGAATCAACGAAGATCTTGAATCAATTCCTGGGGGATGCCGGTCTGGCAATCATTGATGAAGGTTTCAGAAATCAATGGAATCCTGATGAAGAGCAACAGGCGCAGGCCATAGAATATGGTAAGAAAATTGTGAATACCTGATACAGACCAATACTGCCTGGTTGCTCAGGAAAAAATTCAAGATTGCTTTACTGTAGAAAAAGAGGTGCTCGACGGCTTTAGACATCCTGAAGATACGCCTTGCGAAGGGCGAAATCTCCAGGGAGGAATTCGATAAGATGAAGGAGGTTTTGAAGTAGGCTGAACTTTTTATCTCAGACAAGCCTGACCAAATGGTATAATTAAGTAAATTGAAAAAACTTGACAAGACGGGAGGATTTACGATGAATAAATGGGTTTGCACAGTTTGTGGTTATGTTTATGATCCCGCGATTGGAGACGGTATGTCAGGTATCAAACCGGGAACAGCATTTGAGGATCTGCCTGGTGATTGGGTCTGCCCGGCGTGCGGTGCGGAAAAAAGTGCTTTTATAAAGCAATAAATATTCCATAAGAACAACAATGTAACCGACCATATTTGGTCGGTTATTTTTCTAGTCATAAAATATTGTTCTTGGCTGTAAGTTTTCTGATACTTTTGTCCTGATTTAACAGGACCTTGGAAGGACAAAATTGATACAAACAAACCATATAAAATATGTAAATAAATGATAGAATTTGAAAGTAGATCATTTTAAAATACCAGGAGGTTAGTGTTATGAAAAATGAGGAATGTCTAGCCAGTGTAGATAATGTGGATAATATTGTATACTTGCAAAACAGTTCAAATCAGGACTCAATTAATTTAAATTTCAGATCAAAGCTGATTGGCGGTTTGAATGAGGAAGATGTAAAAAAATATATAAGCGCGATAGAAGATAAGTACCAGCAGACAGAGCTGGAAATGAATGAACTTATATCTTCCAGGAATGTACTGCAAGAAGAATTAGCAATTTGCAAAACTACAAATATGGAAGAGAAAAGAAGTCTGCTGGAGAGTCTGGAAAAGGCCCAAAATGACTTGGCTGCCTATGTTGATGAATGTAAGAATAAGGATCTGGCCCTGCAAGCATTGAGCAATGAGAAAAATTCGAAAATTGCTCAATTACAGATCGAGATTAAGCAAACGGCGAAAAAACAAACAGAATTGGAAAAACGCTTATCTGTGTCCAATCAGGAATTTGAACAAATAATGGAAAGTGCCTCAGGGTTTGAACAAGAAAATAATAATCTGAAATCAAAAATCGCTGATTTAGAAAAAGAAATCTTGTCTAATAATACTCAGGACGCTGAAATTAATAAAATTGTACGGGTGCTTGAGGAGCAGATTAAATTTGAGAAAGCGCACAATGAAAAGATAAGTTTGGATTTGGAAAGGGCCCAAAATGATTTAGCTATCCATGTTGATGAATGCAATAAAAAAGAACTGGCCCTGCAAACATTGAGTAATGAGAAAAATTTGGAAATTGCTCAGTTGCACAACCAAATTAAGCAGATGGCGGAGAAACAAACAGAACTGGAAAAATACTTATCTATGTCCGGTCTGGAATCTGAACAAATAATGGAAAGAACAGCAGGGTTTGAACAAGAAAATAATAGTCTGAAATCAAAAATCGCTGATTCAGAAAAAGAATTAGAAATACAGCGCAAGATAAGTGAGAAAGCTGAACAAGAGCTCAAGTTGGAAAAAGCCCGGGCCTCAAACTATAAAATCAATGGATTCAAAGATGAAATAGTAAATATATACCAGCAACTGGAGCATCTGACCGCAGAACAGGTAAATATAAATAAGGAACTCCAGCAGCAGTTAGAGTTGGAACAACTGCGCATAAATAAGATGGAGGATCTAACCGAAGAACAGGTAAATATTATTAAGGAACTCCAGCAGCAGTTAGAGGCGGAACAGCTGCGCACAAATAAGGCGGAGAATGGTCTGGCAGAGCTGATTAAGTGGGTGTCCGGTTTAAAGGACAAGTTATGCAGTGAACAAAACCTGTTTGAGACTCAGATCAAACAGCTTGCTGAAAGACATGATCAGTTTCAATCTGAAATCAGCAGCTGTTTTCTAAACTTGGAAGAATTCAGTAATATCTGACAGCCGTCGAGTATTTTGTCCAGACAGAGTGCAAAATGCCAGGGAAAATGGAATGCCATACAATTCCTAGCATTAAATCCTTATTAGCAAATTATTTGTCCGGTAACTCAAGGAATAAAAAGGGAGAGAATTTTCATGCATAATTTTTTTTCACCTTTGATCGAATCCTGCAATATAAATCCTGGCAATATAGCAGATTTTGCAGCTGATTTATTGGATAACTCGGGGTTTGGTGTCGCTGTTATCGATGCCGGAACACATCAGGTCATTTTTGCTAATTCTGAGTTTCTCAGAATTAGTGGCTGCACCAGAGAAGAAATAAGAGATAAAACATGTAACAACCTCTTATGTACAGCGAACATGGGAGAATGCCTGGTTTCGGATCTGGGAAAAATAGTTAACAATGCCGAACAGGAAATTATGCTGGCTGATGGTACATCAAAGTCAATTATTAAGAATGTGGTACAAATAAACTTTGAAAACAAGACTTATCTCATAGAAAGTGTAATAGATAACTCCGAGAGAAAAGCAGTGCAGGATCAACTGGTTGAAACAAATGAAAAATTGAAATTGGAAATAAACAAGCATAAAAATATGCAAGAACAGATCAAGAAAATCGCCTATCATGATAGTTTGACAGGTTTACCTAATGGCACATTATTTAGCAAGCATCTTGATCATGCAATCGCGCAAGCGAGCCGGGCAGAAGTATCTCTGGCTGTCATGCTTCTGCATTTGGATGATATCAGAAGGATCAATGATACTATGGGCCAGAGTGTCGGAGATTGCTTAGTGAGAGAAGTTGCTGAAAGACTAAGTAAAACCCTGAGAATAAGTGACATAATAGCGAGATTCGGCGAGGATGAATTTATAGTCTTAATAGAAAATATTGTAAATATGGATGCCCTTGATATTATATCGGATAAAATTTTCGGGAGTCTTAGTCATCCCTTTGAGATTGATGATCTGGGCTTATCCGTTTCCACCAGTATGGGGATTGCTGTTTATCCGGCAGATGGTACTGTTACAAACCATCTGATAAAGAATGCTGTCCTAGCCATGTACAAGGCCAAGGAAAAAGGACTGAATGAATTTGTTCTTCGTACACCCCTGCAAATAAACAAAGTTATTGAATCAGTTAAATTGGGCAATCAATTATATCGCGCTATAGATAGAAATGAGTTGCTCTTATATTATCAACCGCAAATTGATTGCTCGTCTAATGAAATTAATGGCCTGGAGGCCTTGATTCGTTGGAATCACCCGGAATTTGGCCTGGTTAATCCTTCAAAATTTATTCCACTGGCTGATCAAAGTAGTTTTATCAAGAGTATTGGAGAATGGGTAATACGAACAGCATGTAAGCAGAACAAAGAATGGCAGCGTTCAGGTCTGCCTCACATCCCGGTGTCAGTCAATCTTTCCTTACACCAATTTCAAAATCCTGATATAGTCGAACAGATAAAAGACATCTTATTGGAAACCGATTTAGATCCAAAGTATTTGGAATTGGAAATAAAAGAAAGTGTTATTATGGGCGAAACTGATAATGTGGTTCAAACCTTAGAATCATTAAGAAATGAGGGGCTAACACTGACAATTGATGATTTCAGCGTAAAATATTCATCTTTGGATTATTTGAGGCTGTTCCCCGCAGACAAAATAAAGATAGAATCACCTTTTATTGAGAACATTGATTGCAGCAAAAAGGAAGAAGCCGTGAGCAAGGACATTATTACACAGGCAAAACAAATGGGATTGCGGGTTATTGCCAAAGGAGTTGAAACGGAAGCACAGCTTTCTTGCCTGAGACAGCAAATGTGTGATGATATCCAGGGAGATTTATATTACGCAGCAATGCCTGCCGATGTAGTGAAAAAACTGTTAACGATTGCTCTTGCTCAAAATGAACTTATGATCGTATAAATCTCCGGCGGCACAATTTGGTTTATCGACAAATAATTATTCGCAATTTCTATTATGGATTGTATCAGATAAACGAAGAAACAAGAAATAATGAGAGAAAATTCAAATAATTCCGAAATTAAGCTATAATCTTATAGAACAGCGGTTTTTAAGCTTTGACGGAAACCAGTTAGTATAGTAAAGTTTAAAACAAGCTCTAAGGAATTCCTAAGGCGGAAAACCTGCAGAGCCGGAAATGGAAACGGAACATTGCAATTGATCTTGAAGCCGGTGAACTAAAAATCACTATATCTCAGAGAGTTCAGAGAAAAGAGTTTATCGCAGGTCTGGCAACATGGAGGTTATGAAACACAAAAGTCCGCAAGGATTGGAGTGAAGTAAGAGCGGAAATGAAGTTAAGTGGCGATAGGTAATGAGTAAATGAATTTCTTGGAAGACGAAGGTTTAAGGAGAAGCTGCTGATGGGGAACAGAAGTTGAAGGTAATGCCAGGAAATCTGTTGATAAAGGTTCGTTGGAGCTTAATTATTTTGTTAACATAATAATAAACCGGACTCATGATAAATATGCGGAGGAGGACTACTAATGCCAACAATTGTTCATTTTGACATTGCTTCAGATAATCCTCAGAGAGCAAGGCAGTTTTATGAATCATTATTTGGATGGGATTTTCAAAGCCCTCCGGGAATGACAGATTATTATCTTTTTGAAACAGAAAATCTGGATGGCAATAAAAGTGTTGGAGGTGGTCTGGGGAAGAGGGGAGATCCCTCTCAAAAAATCACCGCTTACATCGGCGTCGATGCCATTGATGAATACAGCAGAAAAGTAGAAGAACTGGGAGGAAAAGTAGTCCAATCGAAGATGAGTGTGCCTGGTTGGGGATATTTGGCTATATGCATTGACACAGAAGGCAATACATTCGGCCTCTGGCAGGATGATAAGAACGCAGGCTGAATATTCAAATAATTTGCTCAATCTTAATTTTTTATAAAGCAGGTTTGGCCAGCAAGCCCCATGCACTATAGCGTGGAAATCTATCAGGAAAATATCAGGGAAATGATTAATACTCATGATAGTCAGAATTACTTTTTCATAATTGACGGTGATTGCCCGCTGGGGACGCAGCTCGCGTTCCCTTGTTTCTTTGTACATAAATAGTGGCCGAAACCTGGCAGTAATATTCCACCGTAAATTCGTTTTTATTGCATGGAGGAAAAGCATCTGAAAATGCGCATTGCTACGGCAACGGAAAAGATCTTGGTGGATCATACCTTAAAGCGGCTGGAAATTGACAAATACTTTGAGTTTAGTAACAGAATGAGAATGGTGTTAACTATTTATTATCATTTCAGGTGATACAATAACAAGACTGTGGCCTTGCCGTTTACAGTATGCCACTTGCTGTTATAGCATTACTTCTGATACTAAGAATTGTATCTGTTCCCGCTTCTTATAATTAATATTCAAACTCATATCTCCTTCTTGATTTCGTCGAAGGTAGTGTTAACCAAGTGCAAATCCTGATAAAATAATTGGAATGTTTTTCAACGGAAGCTCCATTAGAACTTGGCTTATGGAATTGGAACTATTATCATGGAACCGCATAACTACTGCAAATACTGTTAAACCGAATGAAATATACCAATAAATAGTGTATACAGGATATTAACTTTTTCTTTTCAATGAAACTCAATGAAACCAAGCAACTTAATATTTGTTAAAGAAGCCTGCGATACAGGTGCAGATATACGTCATATCTTTTCTATCATATCTTTGATCAATCGGAATAGAAACCAGATTATAGGCCAACTCGTATTCCGGCTCGTTTATACCGGGTTTCAACAATACTTCAGGCCAATATTGAGCAACATAGATTTGTTTGGAAATCAGATATGCCCTAAGCAGATGAGCGTCAGGAAACAAAAAGGGATACACCATTGGGGCCTCAACTTCAGAAGGGTCTATTGACAGAATGTTTTTTTCTTTCAGATTTTCATGGATAAAACTGAAATTATCGCGACGGATTTTCGTAGCTTGCTTATAGTCGATACTTGCCAATATTGTCTCGCTGATTTTCGACATTTGCCTTATTGGTCGATTACAGTACAGTAAAGCACTTTTTCTGAAATCCGCATAGGCAGCTAGAGCACCTGATTCAATACGCTCGATTAAATAGGCGAATCTGTCTGAGACACATTCTTGTTCCAGCTCTTTTGCCAAAAAAGTGTTGGTATACAGATACCCGCCATCAGGGACGCCGAAGAATTTTCGGGCAGAATAAAAAGTATCCACACCCGGAAATTGTTCAGCAAAAAAAGCCTGTGTATTATCCAGACACAAATTAAAACCCAATTGCTTTTGCTGACAAACAAGTTCCCTGGCTTGTTTGCTGCAGATGCCAAAATAATTAACATATAACAAGACTTCGTTCTTCCCAATTTTACTTAAATCCAGTTGGGGAATGAAATGCTCGTCTATATGGTAGTATTCAAAACTGACACCCAGTTTATCTACCGGTTCTAAAACACTGTTGCTGACATAGTAGGGCAAATAGATTTTCTGATAGTTGTTGGCCTCCAGAATATATTCCAAAGCATTTCTGCCGGTATTCAGTTTTAGTGCTTTTTTATGGAATTCTTTCTTTTTTGCAAATTGGAGTTCGATAAATCCGCCGATTTCCCTCATTTCTACACCACCTTAACTTCAATGTATTGGTTCATATTCCACATTATATATTGGTTCTTTAAGATGTTGTATTATAAAAAAATCATACAACCTCATGTCGAACTGCCCCAGAGATCTGTAGCCCAAAATTAATACCTAAGATTATCGAAATTCTTTGAAATCAAGAGAATATGGGATGTGACTCTCAAATTAGGGATTTAGCCAGTATTCTGTAAACTAAGGAATTAACAATCCTCATCGATACAGTATTTCTTTATTTATATCCAAAATCCTTCAATAATTTTACTCTTCCTGCATGCAAACACTGAACAGTTCAGAACCGGTTGGGTTACTGAATTGGTTCTGTCCTCGCTGATTGTCTTGGTAATTCGTATCCGCAAACCATTTTTTCGCAGCAAAGTTGGGAAGGCACTGCTTTGGACAACTCTTGCTGCAGACGTCGTAATTATAATTATTCCGTATAGTTTCCTGGCTCCGCTTTTCGGATTTGTGCCCTTACCTGCAGCATTTTACCCTGTTTTGGGTTTTATCCTCCTGCTGTACATCTCTTCGGCTGAAATAGCCAAGAAGCTCTTCTTCAAAGGGGGGAGACTTGGGAATCAATGAGGGTATTGATGAATGAAATTGAGAGAATGAGGGATATTGACTCTCAAATCAGGGGTTTAA
>DDXI01000163.1 GCA_002347475.1 Peptococcaceae bacterium UBA2264 | reverse complement strand
CCTGCTCACTTGCTCACAGTAATCCGGCAGATCATTCAAGGCGGCCAAATTCAGGGCATACACCTGGTATTTTTGTTCCAGGTGTTTTCTGGTTTCCTGCCAGATATTCTTATCTGAGGCCCAGCCGTGAATAAGCACTATATTTTGGATCGCCATTCACTTACCTCCTTGGATTATCGCTAATTCCCTACCGATTTGGCTGATTTGTTCCACTGCCCAGGCCAGGTCCTCCTGGCTGTGTGTTGCCATAACAGTCAAACGCAGCCGGGCTGTATTCAAGGGAACCGTCGGCGGCCGGACCGCCATTGCCAAAATATTCACCTGAAAGAGACGGCTGCTGAATTCCAGGGTCGTGGCATTATCACCGCTCAGAATGGGGATGATCTGACTTTGGCTGTTTAAGAGATCAAATCCGGCTCCTGTTAACTGTTCCCGCACCCAGGCAGCCTTGCTGAGGACCTTTGTTCGCCGCCATTTCTCCTCTTGCATTACCTGGATAGCGGCTTGCACGCTGGCAATAACTGCCGGCGGCAAGGCAGTAGTGAAGATGAAACCGCGGGCTTTATTGCGCAGATAATCTATGAGTACTTTTCGGCCGCTGACGTAAGCGCCGAAACAGCCGAAGGCCTTGCCCAGAGTACCCATATTAATTTCCACCTCTTCGGAAACGCCCAGATACTCAGCCAATCCCCGGCCCTTGGCGCCGAAAATTCCGCTGCCATGGGCTTCGTCAATCATCAGTACTGCTCCGTATTTATTTTTTAAGTCAACAATAGAAGGGAGGGGGGCCAGATCACCGTCCATACTGAAGACACTGTCGCTGATAATCAGTTTGCGTTGGTAATCTTCTGCTTTTTTTAGACAGCGCTCCAAATCAGTCATATCCCTGTGTTTGTAGCGCAGGAATTGTGCTCCGCACAGACGGATACCGTCAATTATACTGGCATGGTTGATTTTGTCGCTGAGGACTATATCCCCTCTGCTGACCAGGGCTGTAATTATCCCGATATTGGCCGTATAGCCGGAATTGAAGATCAAGGCTGCTTCGGTGCCTTTGAAAGCGGCCAGGTCTTTTTCTGTCTGATCATAGATTTCGTAATTTCCCACAATCAAGCGGGAGGCTGTAGCTCCGCAGCCCCATTGCTGCACAGCCTGGACAGCAGCTGCTTTCAGGGAAGGATGAGCGGCCAGGCCCAGATAATTGTTGCTGCTTAGATTCAGCAGTCTTTGGCCCTGGATTTCCACCCATTCACCCGGCGCTCCGTTGATCGTTTTCAACTCCCGCAAGAGATGCTCTTCCTGTAATTTTGTCAGTTCCCGGGCCAGGCCGGCATAGAATTCTCCCACTAAGTCCACCCGCCAATTCCTGATTCCTGATTCTTAATTCGTAATTTATTTTCACCTTAAATTGGGTGTTCCTGCAACACAACCAGAACCTTATGAATTTGTTACTGCTTCCAAACCCATATCCCGGATCATCTGGATATCTTCAGCAACGGTGCGGCCGGAAGTGGTCAGATAACTGCCCACCAGGGCGGCATTGATCCCGGCCAGATAACCGAGAGCCTGCAGATTACGCAGGGCTTTTTCCCGGCCGCCGGCAAAGCGCAGCACGGCCTGCGGCAGAATGAAGCGAAAGACGGCAATTGTCTGTAAAATCTCCCCTGGCGATATAACGGCCTGATTTTCCAGGGCAGTACCTTCGATAGGATTAAGAATATTCAGAGGCACTGACCGGATGCTCAAATCTTTGAGGGCAAAGGCCATTTCCAGGCGCTGGTCCATGGTTTCACCCATGGAAATAATCCCGCCGCTGCAGACATCCAAACCGGCACTCTGACAAGCCCTGATGGTGTCGATGCGGTCCTGATAACTGTGAGTAGTGCAAATAGCCGGAAAATAGCTTGCTGCTGTTTCCAGATTATGATGATACCTGCTTACCCCGGCTTCTTTCAAACGGCTGGCCGTGTCAGCATCGATTGTTCCCAGTGAGGCGCAAAGCTTCAGCTTGGTTTCCCGGGCCAGAAGCCGGAATATGGCCAGTATTTTAAACAAATCACCCTTGCTTATTCCCCGGCCGCTGGTCACCAGGGAGAACCAGCGGGCTCCTTCTGCTTCCATCTGGCGCGCTCGCTCCAAAACCGCTTCCTTACCCAGTAAATCGTATACTTCCACGCCGGTCTGGTGATGAGCCGATTGAGGGCAATATTTGCAGTTTTCCGAACACTGACCGGATTTGGCGTTCATTATGGAACAGAGGTCCACTTTATTGCCTGCCTGCAGATCACGGATCCGGCCGGCAGCGGCAAACAGAAAATAGAGATCGGAACCGCTCAATCTTCCTAACTCCCGGGCTTCTTCCCGGGAGATATCCTGTCCGGCCAGAACCTTTTCTTCCAGGCGGTAAATCAAATCAACTTTGCTCATGTTCCTTATCATTGCTCACTTTCCGTAACGTTTTTGATTGCCAGACAGGTTATTGATACCACTTGAGATAACTCTTCCTCGCTCATAGCCAGGATAGGCATCAGGACAATGACATTGCCCAAGGGGCGAATAATCAAACCGTGCTCGCGGGCTTCCAAAGTAACCTGATGACCGATATTTTCTTCCAGTGTGTAGGGCTCTTTAGTCAGTTTATCCTTAACAAGCTCTATTCCCACCATTAAGCCTTTCTGGCGAATATCGCCTACATGACTCAACTCTTTAAATTTCTCTGATTCGCTGCTGAGTATCTGGGCTAAATGCTGGACATGCTTGATTAACCCGCTTTGTTCAATGACCTTAATATTGGCCAGGGCTGCCGCACAGCCCAGTGGATTTCCGGTGAAAGTGTGCCCGTGGTAAAAAGTCTTGCCTTCCTGAATATCTCCTAAAAAGGCCTGATAAATTTTATCAGTGGTCATAGTCACGGCCACAGGCAGGTAACCTCCGGTCAGGCCCTTGGCAATACACATCAGATCAGGGCTGACTCCTTCCTGCTCACAGGCAAACAGGCTGCCGGTACGGCCGAAGCCGACTGCCACTTCATCGGCGATCAAGAGAATATTATATTTGGTGCAAAGCTCGCGCATTTTGCCTAAATATCCTGCCGGAGCTGTAATCATCCCGGCGGCCCCCTGTACCAGAGGTTCCATTATCATAGCGGCTATTTCCTCATGATGCCCGGACATGATATCTTCCACAGCCTGCAAACAATCCAGGCTGCAATGAGGGCGTTCCTGTCCCAAAGAGCAGCGGTAGCAGTAAGGAGAGGGGACCTTGTACCCTTCAAAGAGCAGATCACGATAAGTGGCATGAAATAAATCCATCCCGCCGACACTTACCGCACCCACGGTATCTCCGTGATAGGCTTCTGCCAGAGAAATGAATTTCTTTTTGCGCCGCAGCTGAGGATCTGACTGCTGCTGCCAGTACTGAAAAGCCATCTTCAGGGCTATCTCTACCGAGGTCGCGCCGGCATCGGAATAAAAGACCTTATTTAAACCGGGAGGGGTCAGTTCCACCAGTTTTTTAGCCAACTGGATCGAGGGGACATTGGCTAATCCCAGCAAGGTGGAATGGGCGATTTTATCAGCCTGTTCCTTGATAGCCTGAGTTAAAACAGGATGGACATGACCATGGACATTGACCCATAAGGAAGATATTCCATCCAGATAACGCTTGCCCTGAACATCTATCAGATAACTGCCTTCTCCCCGTTCAATAATAAGAGGATCAGCAGCCTGCCACATTTTCATTTGGGTAAAAGGATGCCAGACATAATCCTTGTCCCACTGGGCTAATTGAGAGTAATCCGCTTGTTTCAATTAATTCAGCTCCTTGATATTATTTCGCCGGCCGGACTTGTCTTGAAATCAACTGCTGACAGCTTGCAGGAGCTGATCCAGACTTACATGCTCCTCAATTAAGGCCAGCAGGTCACCGGCCTGGGGGTTTTCACCTTCAACTGCCAGGCCCTCTACCTTGGGTACCAAGCCCAGGACCGGGACCCCTGTCATAGCCTCGATTAAACCCGGATTTGTGCGCTCGGCTGTCCCGGCATTTTGATGGTCATACATATTGATGATGATCCCGGCTATTTTTAGCCCTCGGGATTGGGCATAAGCCGCTGTCAGACAAGTATGGTTAACAGTCCCCAGGCCTGGCCGGGCAACGATCAGCAGCGGTAATCCCATCTGGGCAGCCAGATCAGCTACTGTCACCTTTGTTCCGATCAGCGGGGCTAATATTCCGCCCGCTCCTTCTACCAGGGTAAGCTGATGTTTAACCGCTATTCTTTCAAAATGATCCAGGATGGCCTCCAGGCTGATAATCCGGCCTTCCATTTCGGCGGCTACGGCCGGAGCCAGGGCTGCCTCCAGACAAAACGGATTTAATTCCTGAGAGGTATAGGGCAAGTCTGCAGCTAAGCCATAAAAAAAAGCATCTTCTGAAACTAATTGATTTTGGCGCCGGATTCCTCCGCTTTGGATAGGTTTAATGGCTATGGCGTCAAGACCGCGTTTCCGCAGAGCTCCCAATAAACCTGCAGTGATAACGGTTTTTCCCACTCCGGTATCAGTGCTGGTAATGAAAAAACCCTTTTTATTTAGGGACATATGCTGATTCACCTCAATATAAAATAAATGAACTCACTTAATAATCTTAACAAGACAAATGTAAACTAACATACAAAATGCCAGTTTACATTATTTTATGCGCCAGCCCTGAGGCTGTCAACCTGTGCTGCAGGAGATGGTTTACATTTCTTTTCTGACGGCGGGGCTATTGTTTTGGTACTGCCCGGCAGGTACTCGGCAACATTTCCCTGAGAGCTACACTGTAGCAGTTCGTTGTTGCAATAATAAAACATTTTTCCTGCTCGAATTGGGATATGTCCTGTATTCACTGTCCGGCCGAAAATAACACATAATTCCACGGCAAAAGTATGTGTATCAGCCTATTTAATTGAGAAAGGCCAAAAAATATAATTTTCGACATTTAACGACCTGAATAACCTTAACATTGGCACGCTCCTTGCAATAAATATACTTACAGCAAAATATATGGAATATTATGAAAGTTAAGAATGTTGGGAATGTAATATTCCGAATAACGGTATGAGTTACAAAAAATTATTAGCAGGGAGATGTGTTTAAAAAATTGACTAAAGAACTGCTTGATAAATTTTTTAGTGGAGATATTATAACTGCCAGCCGGTTAATGACAAGATTGGAAAATGGCGATCCGTCAGTCTGGCCAATTATGCGTGAAATAAGCTTGCATACCGGCAAGGCCTATGTTGTTGGAATTACCGGTCCGCCTGGGGCAGGAAAAAGTACCATAACGGATAAACTGATTCAGCTTTTTCGCAAAAATCAGTATACGTTAGGTGTAATCTGTGTGGATCCCTCCAGTCCGTTCACCGGGGGTGCTTTTTTAGGAGACCGTATCAGGATGACCCAGGCGATTGGGGATGAGGGAGTTTTTGTGCGCAGTCTGGCCAACAGGGGCGAATTAGGTGGCTTGGCGCCGCGGGCCAAGGAGATTGTACAGATTCTTGATGCTTTTGGTAAAGATGTGATAATAATCGAAACCGTGGGAGCAGGGCAGGTAGAGGCTGACATTATCAATATTGCCGATACCACTGTGGTTGTGACTGTTCCCGGTCTGGGAGACCGGATGCAGGCACTCAAGGCCGGCATAATGGAAATAGCCGATTTGTTTGTTATTAACAAGGCTGACCGTCAAGGTGCCCAGGACGCTGTGCGCGATATCAATATGATGCTGGATTGGCTGCCGGAAGGAAGATGGCGGCCCCAGGTGCTTTTAGCAACAGCAAATCTCAATCAGGGTATGCAGGAAGTTTATGATGCTATTCTGGCGCACAGGGACAAGCTTATCAAGACGGATAAATGGCGGGAACGGCGCTATGAGCGTAATAGGAGTCACTGTTTTGCTATTACGGAACAGGCAGTGATTAGTTATATCCATCAAAAGACCGAAGAGGTGGCGGAACTGAAGGAATTGATCGCCAAGGTTTGTGAAGGAGAAGTTGATCCCTACAGCGGAGCAGAGAAACTTATCCAGAAATTATTTGCTTCAGCTGATATTTTAAAATTAAGTTAGGGAGGTGAGGCAGAAGACGATTATCTCTGAGCTTTACCTGGTTCGCAGAGCAAAATTTTTAGGCAGGAACAGGCTTTTACAGGGATGATTGGCAAAGTAAATTGGAACAGGCCTTTTGTTTAGGGTTTCTACAGGAATCATTATAAAAATAAGATCCTGTCAGTAAATACAAATGGAAATCAGGAAAGGAAGTATATGAATGACAGTAAAGAAAACAACCAGGGAAATTCTTGAAGGAACCCTGGCAGGTAAACGTACCCCTCTTTACAGCGCCGAGGCTATCAGCAAACTGAAGAAGGATTTTGAGGGCTGGAAAAGCGAGAAAGTATCAGAAAAAGATCAGGCTAACTGGAATGTAGTACCCCAAACAGTATTGGGTTCCGAGCTTCCGAGAGAATTGCTCTACACCCCGCTGAACACTCCTGACTTCGACTACATGCAAGATATCGGCAACTCTGGCCAAGAACCATATGCCAGAGGCATTCACAGCAATATGTACCGGGGCAGAACCTTTACCCAACGTCAGTTGGTAGGTTTCGGCAAACCTGAAGACAGCAATGCCCGGATCAAGTTCTTATTGGAAGCCGGTGCAACCGGTGTCAATCTGCTCTTTGATATGCCTACAATCCAAATGTATGATTCCGATGATCCGATGTCAGCCGGACAAGTTGGATCCTGCGGCGTATGTATTGACATCGCCCAAGACTGGGAAAGACTGTTTGCCGGTATCGACATTTCCAAGGAAACCGTTTCCATCGTTACCCACTTACCGTCTAACTGCGCTATTTTATTCCCAATGTATCTGGTACTGGCCGAGCGCACCAATGTGCCCTGGGATCAACTCAAAGGCAGCGTGCAAAATGACGTTACTATGGAATCCCTGGTTCGTAATGCTGAAGTATATATTCCGCCCAGAGATAACTTCCGGGTAGAATGCGACAATATTGAATTTATCAGAACAAACGTACCCAAGTGGAATTTCGTTACCTTAAACGGCTACAACCTGAGAGAATTTGGTACTTCAGGCGTAACCGAAATGGCAGTAGCTTTCTCTCATGCTATGGCAATTCTGGATGAAATGATCAGCAGAGGCCATGATGTTGACTGGGTAGGAGAAAGAATCGCTTACTTCTGGTCCCCGGCTATGGACTTCTTCGAAGAAATCAGCCGTCTGCGTGCCGCCCGGAGACTTTGGTACAAAATCATGAAGAATAAATACAATGCCAAGAATCCTCGCTCCATGCTGATGAGATGTCACGTTCAAACTTCCGGAATCAGCTTAGTCAGAGAAGAGCCCTTAAACAACATCATCAGGTCTTCTTATGAAGCTATGGCTGCTGTTCTGGGCGGAGCGC
>DDXI01000043.1 GCA_002347475.1 Peptococcaceae bacterium UBA2264 | reverse complement strand
AGACGCCGACTATTGCATTCTGGTAGCAGAACCCACCCTGTTCGGCGCTCACAACCTGAATATGGTGTATGAACTGGTGAAGTTGTTTCACAAGCCTAACGGCGTAGTTCTGAATAAATGTCTGGAGGGAGAAAATCCTTCGGAAAAACTTTGTATAGACAAAGGGATTCCGATTTTAGGCCGGATTCCCTTTGACAAAGAGCTGGGGACACTGACTTCAGATGCCTTGATTGCCGCCAGAGAAAGCGGGAAATACCAGGAGCTGTTTTCTTCCCTGCTTCAGACTATAATGAGGGAGGTGCAGCATGAAACAGCTGTTAATTCTTAGCGGCAAAGGCGGGACAGGTAAAACCACAGTTGCCGGGGCCTTTATCAAACTGGCCCAGGCAAAAGCGTATGCCGATTGCGATGTCGATGCCCCGAATTTGCACCTTATTATGCATCTGTCTTCTGAACCTAAACGAACAGATTATTACGGCTTGCCAAAAGCTGAAATTAATCCGGTTCTTTGTATTCGCTGCGACAACTGCCGGCAAAATTGCCGATTTGACGCCATCAAGCTCAACGAAGATTACCATGTCGACACATTTTCCTGTGAAGGCTGCGGTGTTTGTGAAATAGTCTGCCCGGCAGGTGCTGTAACTTTAAAACCGACAGTAGCCGGAGAGCTGATGCTTTATACTGACGAGGATCAGGTATTCTCCACAGCTCAGTTAAGAATGGGAAGCGGCACCTCCGGCATGCTGGTCACAGAAGTCAAGAAACAGCTCAAAGCAGCAGCAGGTGAGGCGGAACTGGCAATTATAGACGGTTCACCAGGAATAGGCTGTCCGGTCATTGCCTCCTTAAGCGGAGTCGATCTGGTTCTGATCGTGGCAGAGCCTTCTGTCTCGGGAATCAGTGATATGGAGCGTGTTATCAAGACTGCGGAAACCTTTCATATCAAGATTGCAGTTTGTATTAACAAGTTCGATACCAACCTTGCCAATACAAAAATGATAGAGAAATTTTGTCAGGAAAAAGGTCTGGCTTTCACCGGTAAGATTCCTTTTGACCCAGCTGCAGTCAAAGCAATCAATAATGCTCAGACTATTGTGGATATTGATTGTGCCTCCGGCCGTGCCACCAGAGAAGTTTTTGAAAAAACTATGAACTTTCTTCACAGCTAAATAAAGGTAAAGGAGTTTTTTTGTGAGCGAGAATTGTAATCAAAGTTGCAGCAGCTGCGGAGAAGACTGCGCAGACAGAACAGAAAAGCAAAACGATTTTTTAGAGAAACCACACGAACTCAGCAGTATAAAAAAGGTCATTGGTGTGGTCAGCGGCAAGGGCGGCGTCGGCAAGTCCTTAGTCACATCCATGCTTGCGGTAGCAATGAACAAGCGGGGCTACAAGTCGGCAATTCTGGATGCCGATGTTACAGGTCCATCCATACCGAAGGCCTTTGGCCTCAAGGAAAAGGCTGTCGGAAATGAATTGGGTTTATTTCCCGTTAAGAGCAAGACCGGCATTGACATCATGTCCATCAACCTGATTCTGGAAAAGGATACCGACCCTGTTTTATGGAGAGGGCCTATCATAGCAACTGCCGTCAAGCAGTTCTGGACAGATGTAATTTGGTATGACATTGATTTCATGTTCATTGATATGCCTCCAGGAACCGGAGATGTACCGCTAACCGTATTCCAGTCGATCAAAATTGACGGGATTATCGTCGTGACATCACCCCAGGAACTGGTTTCCATGATTGTAGCGAAGGCAGTTAGAATGGCAGAAATGATGGATATTCCGATCCTGGGACTGGTAGAGAATATGTCTTACTTCAGATGTCCGGATAATGACAAAGATTATAAAATTTTTGGGGACAGCCATATTGAAGAAATTGCTGAAAAGCATAATCTGAAGGTATTGGCCAAGCTGCCGATCGACCCGGAAATTTCCGGTGCTTGTGATAGCGGGACGATAGAACTTCTTGAGGGCAGCTGGATGGATCCTGTTGCCGGAATTTTAGAAATTACGGAGGAGAAAGATATGATTAAGATAGCAGTAGCCAGTAATAAGGAAATAGTAACTGAGCACTTTGGTCATTGTATAAATTTCAATATATTTGACACAAAAAACAAGCAGATAATTAATAGTGTATCCATTGACAACCCCGGCCACAGACCCGGCTTTTTGCCCAACTTTTTAAATGATATGGGAGTCAAGGTGATTATTTCCGGAGGCATGGGCGGAGGAGCTGTCGATATTTTTAATGAAAAGGGCATCGAAGTTGTTGTTGGTGCAAGTGGTGAAGCAAGAGCTGCCGCAGAAGCCTATTTGGCAGGCATACTGAAATCCAGCGGTTCTGTCTGCCAGGGGCACTAATATAATAAGCAAAAATAACAACTAAAAATACCAGATTAAGTTTTATAATGTTATAATATTGTTAAAATTACAATTTTATAAAAGCAATGGCTGATAAGAGAAATATCCTGGTTACAGGCAATGTCTGAGGCTATACCCTGAGTAATAGATATCGACCAGCAGAGAGTTGCAGGTTGCAGATGGAGGTTATTTGCATATAACGCGATCCAGCGTTGTATATAAAAAATTGAAGGAGGCAGGGATAAATGGAAGAAATAAAAGTTACCAGAATGCCGCAAATTGGTGATCCGGCTCCCTCATTCAAAGCAAAGACCACACAGGGAGATATTAATTTTCCGGAAGACTACAAAGGTAAATGGGTAATTCTGTTTTCCCATCCGGCAGATTTTACTCCAGTATGCACAACCGAATTCATGACCTTTGCCAGCATGGTTGATGAGTTTAAAGCACTTAATACGGAACTTGTCGGCCTTTCGGTGGATTCAATTTATGCTCACATTGCCTGGCTGAGAAAGATCAAGGAACTTGAGTTTAAGGGCTTGAAAAATATCGAAGTGACATTTCCGCTGATCGAAGATATTAAAATGGAAGTAGCCAATAAGTATGGCATGATACAACCTGGCCAGTCTAATACACAGGCTGTCAGAGCAGTTTTTATAATTGATCCGCAAGGTATTATCCGCCTGATTCTTTACTATCCGCTTTCAACCGGCAGAAATTTCGATGAAATAAAACGTGTTATTCTGGCCCTGCAGAAGGCAGACAAGGACGGTGTTGCCACCCCGGCTGACTGGAGACCCGGGGATGATTGCATTGTTCCTACTGCGGGTTCCTGTGGAGTGGCAAAAGAAAGAATGGAAACACCGTCTGAAGACACCTACTGCTTAGACTGGTTCATGTGCTTTAAAAAAGAAAATAAATAACAGGTAAATAATCAATTTATCAAGAGGGCAGACCAGCTGCCCTCTTTTCCTTTTTCAGTCTCTGAAGACCTGTTTTATGACCGGACTGCACCACTAAGCGCATGTTCAGCATGACATTCCTGGCCAAAGGCGGCCAGTTCTGTAGGAAATCGCAATGATATTGTCGAATTCAAACAAATAAATCTGAATTTATCAGAAAAAATTTATCAGGAATCGCTTGTAGATTCTGTCATCGATCTCCAGCAGGCTTTTTTTACCGTCTCTGAATTGAAGAGCAAGAGTATGAATTCCCTTGAACTTGTCTTTATTTACGATCTCGTATTTTTCAACTGTGGATTTGTTTAAGATAATCAGCATATACTGCATTTTTTGCTCTCATTTCTCTCAGCTCCTTTATTTTATTTGAAAATGATAACCTCTATGTTTCCGGTTTCCGGTGGTGCTGAAAATATCTTCTGCGAATATTTTGCATAAAACTGAGGCCGGCGGGGTAAAACTGAATCTGCAATCCAGAGAAGAGGCTCTGACCGCCTTTGACAATATCAGGAAGAGCTGCGCCGTTTACGACCCTCAGGCGCGCTTGGAGGGAGTGCTTGTGCAGGAAATGGCCAAAGCCGGTACGGAAATGATCCTGGGCATCAGCAGTGATACCCAGTTTGGACCTTTGCTGATGGTCGGCATGGGCGGAGTATTGGTAGAAGTCTTCAGGGATATAGCCCTTTATCCCTGCCCGCTGGGCCAAGCTGAGGCTCTGGGGATGCTCAGGAGTCTGAAGGCCTATAAGCTCTTAACCGGCTATCGTGGTTCCAGCCCCTGCGACATTGACGCCTTGGCAGAAGTGATGGTCAGGCTGTCCCGGTTTGCGGCAGAGAATAAAGAAACAGTTAAGGAACTGGACCTGAATCCTGTATTTGTCTGCTCTGAGGGAGAAGGGCTTTGTGTTGTGGATGCTCTGCTGATAAGGTACCGGGACTAAGGCGTCTCCCAGGTCTATGCCGGCATGGTTGGCGGAACAGGCCAGGGAGGCCTCTAATCAGAATTGACTAAATAATCATTGCAATTACATCCACTAGGGATATATAATTAAATTAGTTTAATCTTTCCAACATTATGCTTATCACAAGGGAGCGATGAATGCGGGGATGCATTTGGACGCTTATTCCCCGTATGGAGCTGGTAGCGTAACCGACCAAATAAGGTCGGTTTTTGTTTATTATCAGGTCTTGTTTCTTACTAAAAGCATTGGAAAGGTGATGAGAAATCATGGAAAAAACTAATCAGAACAATAAGATAAGGATAGTTAAGAATGGGCCCTATATCGTCACAGGTGGCGTGCCTTTGTCTGAAAAAATAATTATCCCGAAGGGAAAGGGATATGAATTGAAAGCAGGACGTGCTGTGCCGCAGTCTGAAAAATACACCCTCTGCCGCTGCGGCAATTCAAAAAATGCACCATTCTGTGATGGTTCTCATCTCGATTTTGATTTCGATGGGACTGAACTTGCATCAAGAGTCGATTATGAAGAAAGGGCTGAATTGCAGGTAGGTTCT
>DDXI01000034.1 GCA_002347475.1 Peptococcaceae bacterium UBA2264 | reverse complement strand
CGAAATACTGAACGACGTTACGCTACGCATCCCGCCTTTGAGCAGGGATGAAATAAGCGTGCTGATTAACGAAACAAAGATCAGCAAAATCCTGGCCGGAGCCAGAGGCGGCACCGCCGCAAATTTGGAGCTACTCACCGATAGTCTGACCTGTTTTATGCAGCTGGTCCTGGCCAACCCGTCCATAGTGGAAATGGATATCAATCCCTTATTGGCGGATGCTGACAGAATCGTGGCTCTGGATAGCAGGGTCACTCTGGGATAACAAAGTATGGGCAGGCCTGAATATAATATTTGTTCTTTGTCGGAGCCGGAGAAGTGTCCTCCTGAATTGCCCATCTGGAACCGGGCAGATATGAGGATAGGGATCGAACAGAGATTGACATAGCTGTAAAAGGATTAATGGAGGAAAATTATTTTAAGGCCTATAGGATTGCCGAAAATATTGCAGAACCAATTCCTCTAGACTTTATACAGTTTGAATTCGCTCAAGAATCTATGCAGGAACGTATTGTGAGAGATGGGGTGAGGATATGACGGCTCCGAACTTCGTTGGCGCAAGATAGAGCATTTAGCAAAGGGCATAGATTCGATGACCAAAGCTCTAATGGAAGAGATATTCGAGTTTATGAAATTTGTAGAAAAATTGAGTGATTCTCTGCTCGTTGATTCCTAAGAGACAATCTGCGAAGAGTGCAGAAAAGATGTTGCCTATTCTGTGGAAAGTGTTTCTATGAAAGGCATTTTGAAAGGCTCCAGCAAAGGATAATTTGCCGGAGCTTTTTTTACCCGCAAAACTAAAGAAAGTGACGAAAGATTTCTGCAAATTTAATTTGGTTAACCCTTTAAAGAGAGCATGTATCGTAGCAACAGCCAGTCCCAGATTNNAATCTGGGACTGGCTGTTGCTACGCGGTTTATCACACTTGTTAGCTTGACCACATATTCTGTAATGAAGTAACAGAAAGGACAGGATACTATTATGGATGACTTGATCACAGACCGAACGCCGCCCGTCATAGCGGCTGAAATAAACACGATCAGGGACCAGACCGGGAAAGTCCTCCTTGCCGCTGCCATTGAGATTGGCCGTCGTCTGAAAGAGGCTAAGGATCTGCTTCCGTATGGGGAATGGGGCAAGTGGTTGGAAGAGTCGGTCAGCTACTCCCAGAAAACAGCCGAAAAATTAATGCGCGTCTTCGATGCCTACGGGACCCGGCAGTCCGCATCCCTTGACGTCGGCGCGCTTGTGCAAGAGCTGCCTAATTATAATTGTACCCAGGCGTTTATCCTCTTAGGAGTCCCGGAAGGAGAACGGGCGCAGTTCATTGCGGAGATTGATGTCGAAAGCATGTCTACCCGTGAACTGCAAAAGGCAATTAGTGAGCGGAGCCAGGCCATTAAGGAACGGGACCAGGCCCTTCAGGAAAAAACGGACCTCCGGAAAGCTCTGGATGAACAAGGGAGTCAAATAACCCGGCTAGCTACGGAGCGCGACAATCTGAAAACTAAGGCCGAGGAGTTAAGTAAGTCCCAATCGGAGTTGGAGTCGAAGAGCGGGAGACTGCAGTTGGAATTGATCTCGATCAAGAAAAGCACATCATACGAGGCTGTCCAAAGGATGGGTAATAACCTTACTGCCGCATATATCAAGGCATCCGCCAATAAACTTGCCTTTTTATTCGAAAGCCTGGACAGAACATTCAAGGAACTGAAGTGGGAACTGAGTGAGTTTGCTGCTAGGGATCCGGATACGCATGAAGTGTATAAAAATAAGGTGATTGATTTTTTAACGAGAGGTCTGAAGGAAAAAATATAACCGGGGATTTGATTTGTTCCAAATTCATTATTTTGGTTTTCGGAAATCTGGAGGAGAGTTAATTCAGTAATACTGCGAGCTAATTTTACTCTCCTCTTTCTTTTTTCGTTAGATCATTTTGTAATGGCCTGCCCTTTTTAGGTATTTCTTGGATTATTTTCGCTAATTTAGGAGGAAATGAAGGAAGGATGTGGAAATGTTTAGAGGCGATTTCCAGGAGCGACAGGGCATCCATGTTCCCCGCACAGGCGGGGGGGATCCTGCTAAGCTGGTGGGTAAAATGAGCAAAGTAAAAATGTTCCCCGCCGGTACGGGGTTCTGACTTAATGGCCTGCGCCGGGTATTTACATCATTGATAAAATGGTTGTGTAATAAACTAACAAACATGACTCGAATATTCTTGAATGTTTATTAGTCATGACACTGACGGAATTAAAAAAGAGGAAGTTATAGAATGACTACACTATCGCAGGGCAACGGATCCTTGGACTCCGGACCATTCTACCATGGCACAAAAGCCGACTTGAAGCAGGGGGACTTGTTGGAACCCGGTTATAGCTCTAACTATGGCGAGCGGAAGAAGGCCAACTACGTTTATCTGACCGCAACACTCGATGCGGCTATATGGGGATCTGAACTTGCGGTGGGAGACGCACGTGGTCGTATCTATTGTGTGGAGCCCACCGGCACCATCGAGGATGACCCCAATCTGACGGATAAAAAGTTCCCAGGGAACCCAACGAGGTCCTACCGCACAAGGCAGCCACTTAGAGTAGTGGGAGAAGTCTTGGACTGGAAGGGACACTCCCCAGAGGAACTTCAGAAAATGCGGGCCCACCTTGACGAGCTTAAACGGCTTGGTATCGAGGCGAGTAACAACTGACTGAGTGATAGTCGACAAATCCTAATTTTGGGAAATAATTCTAACCCCCCGGGGGTACACAAATGCGCGAAATTATGGGGGGTACCCTGTAAGGGTAAAAGGATATTCGCAAAATTGTGTAGGAGATTTGGGGGGAACGGCCCCCCTTCTATAATCAGAAATATTTTAAATAGATTCAGAGCGTCAAGAGAAAAGACAGCACATTACGTTCAGAATGAGCAGTCAGGTAAGTTACTGGAATATGTGAATATAAGAATATAGTCAGGAACGTTCGCCAGTTGGGTCATTACTTCTTGACTGGCGGTTTTTTATTTGTTCAAAAATAGATAAAAGTATTAGTATAGTAATTTAATTTTTCCAGGATTTTAAGAATATATATTGAAAAGTATATACAAAAGGTGTAAAATTACACTATAAATAATTAGTTTATCTTGAGGAATAGTGAAATGAACAAAAAAGATTTTATAAAATTTATGGATGAAAAACTTAAACTAATCCGAACAGAGTACGGATTGACTCAGGATAAAATGGCGGCTATTCTGGGAATTTCCAAAAAGACCTTAATCGAGATAGAAAAAGACAGAAAAAGCTTGGGTTGGACCGGTTCAGTTGCCTTGGCAAGTATTTTTTCGAACAGCATTATTTTACAGGATGCGACGGGTGGAGATTTGACGGACATCATTATTGCATTAGCGTTCAAGGATGTTAATGTCGACTATCCCAAAACATGGGGAGGCAAGGTTTGGTGGAAAACAATATCCAATCAGAACGGCTATTGCATTCAGCAGAATATGTTCTCACGGCACTTTCGAATTTTGGATCAGGAAAATCACAGATTATTTGCGTCTTTTATTTTGGAGGAAGTGGAAGAGGTTATGAAAGAGATATTAAATAATTGATAATTTCTCTTTCAGTTAAAAAGGTGGTTATCATAAAAATATAAACTGACCTAGAGGGGGATTTCTTGATTGTCGCCTGGATCGATATTCGGCAAATTACCAAACGAAGATTTTTATTATGAAAAGTAATAAAGGAGGAATGAATCATGAAAATTCAGCTTTGGTCAAAAACAACGGCCGGAAAATGGGCAGCTATTTTAACTCTAATTTTCATAATATTTATGGCTTTAAAGTTGATTAATCTAGCGATAATCAGACTTCCCTTTCCGACTCCGTTTATTGCAGTATTTGGTGTTGTCGGATTTATAATGGGGCTTATATCAATAATGAAAAACAAGGACAGGACTCTATTGACACTGTTATCCATTCCGATTGGACTATTGATTATTTTCTGGGTAGCTGCAGAAATAGTAGTTCCTCATTAAAATCGATAATCCAGAGGGTATTGTAGTTAAATATATACAGGTATATAAGTAAATCATTAGTATGCGATAATGAGAACGAATCTGATATAGCAGCAGTTGTAAAACATAAGGAAAGATCTATCTTGTTTCTTACTTGCCTAGCGATTAGCGTACTCTTTGTTTATTTTGGCGTAACTTAAATTATCGGTGAAATTACCGGAACACATTAAATAAGCCAAAAGGGTGGCTAAAAAATCGAAGGGAGCAATAGGTTATGGTACTTGGCATAGCTCTTACGATAGCCTCAATTATTGGCATAATCTATGGGATAAAGAACAAAAACAAACCTTTATCAATATTTTCTGTAATTGTGTTGATAATGATTATTGCTGTATGGATATATTTTTATAATAACCCCTATTAAAGTTTAGGTCTGAAAAGGTTTTGCCCCCAAGTTCTTACGAAGGGTGGTTTATGTAATTATCCTCAAAAGCA
>DDXI01000143.1 GCA_002347475.1 Peptococcaceae bacterium UBA2264 | reverse complement strand
GGGGAACGCGGCTGGAAGGGCCTGGAATTTGCCTCGGGGATACCGGGGACTGTGGGCGGGGCAATTATTATGAATGCCGGCGCTTATGGAGGAGAAATTTCCCAAAGTGTTGTCCGGGTGTGGGTTTTAGTGAGCGGAGAGGTCCAGGAACTATCCAGAGCTGAGCTGCAATTTACTTACAGGCAGAGTTCGCTGCGGGGCAAGGCCTGGATTTTGGAAGCAGAATTCATTTTTGAGCCTGGTGACAGAAAAGGGCTTATGTGTATTATGAAAAACAGTTTGGCTAAAAGAAAAGCCTCTCAGCCTCTGAATTTGCCTAATGCCGGGAGTGTTTTCCGCAACCCGCCAGGGGACTCAGCCGGACGTTTGCTTGATGCTGCCGGCTGGAAAGGCAAAAGCAGAGGGGGAGCATGTGTCTCAGAAAAACACGCCAATTTTATCGTCAACACCGGTCTGGCGACTGCCGCTGATGTCCTGGGTTTAATAGGAGATATCAGAAAAGATATTCTTAAAAAGTTCGGGATTGATTTGCAGACTGAGATAGAATATCTGGGAGCGGGGGGGTCAGTATAATGGCAATGGACCATTATGTTATCACAGGTAAACAGAAACTGCAGGGAACCATTAGGGTGAGCGGCGCTAAAAACTCTTCTCTCCCTCTGCTTGCGGCTTCACTACTGGCGGAAGGGACATCAACCTTGCTGGAAATTCCCCACCTGGCTGATATTACCCATATGATTGCGGTTTTAAAACATTTGGGCTGCCAGGTTAAGCAGCAGAAGGAAACTTTACTGATAAATGCCGAGTCTCTGCAAAGCTGGGAGGTAGACGAAAATCTGATGCGGCAGATGCGGGCTTCAAATTTGATTTTAGGACCGCTTCTGGCCCGCAATGGACGGGTACGCTTAGCCAGACCGGGCGGATGTGCCATTGGTTCCCGGCCTATGGATCAGCATTTTAAAGGCCTGGCAGAACTGGGGGTTAAGATTCAGGAAAAGCACGGTAATATTGAAGCTTGGGCCGAGTGCCTGAGAGGTGCCAATATCTGTCTGGATGTTCCCAGTGTCGGAGCTACAGAAAATATTATGATGGCAGCGGTTTTGGCTAAGGGAGTAACTGTGCTTCGGAATACTGCCAAAGAGCCGGAAATTGTTGACTTGCAGAATTTTATGAATAAAATGGGGGCAAAAATCCGGGGCGCAGGGACGGATACTATCCGGATTGACGGGGTTAGCTCTCTGCGGCCGGCAGAGGAGTATACAGTGATCCCGGACCGGATTGAAGCGGGTACGCATCTGGTGGCAGCGGTTATGACCGGAGGAGATATCGTGGTGGAGAATGTGATTCCGCAGCATTTGGAGATCGTGATTGCTAAACTCCGATTGAGCGGGGCTGAGATCTGGACAGGTGATGATTTTGTCCGGGTGCGGCAAAAGAATGCTCATAGGTCTCTTGATTGCAAGACAATGGCTTATCCCGGTTTTCCCACAGATATGCAGCCTCAGTTTATGGCTATGTTGTCCTGTGCCCAGGGTACCAGCATAATAACGGAAACAATTTTTGAAAACCGTTTTCAGCATGTCGATGAATTGCGCCGGATGGGTGCTGATATCACTATCGAGGGCAGAACAGCGATCATTCGGGGAGTACCCGCTCTGGAAGGCGCTTTGGTTGAGGCCACGGATCTGCGGGCAGGCGCGGCCTTGTTTTTGGCAGCTTTGGCAGCTGAGGAGGTCACGATAATTAAGAACATCGCTTATATCGATCGCGGCTACGAGAATCTGGAGGAAAAGTATCAGCAGATCGGCGCTCGCTTGCATCGGGTATCCTCTGGCAAAATTTAATTTTGATTATTTTTGGTAAAAAGCATGACAGAACTATCAGCTATTCGTTATACTTGGGATAAGGGGGAAAATCAATGCAACCCAGGAAAATGAATGCTCCTTTTCTTTATGGGGTGGTATTGTTCATCTTTATTTCGGCCGGGCTGGTTTTCTTTTTCAACTCTGCTTTTTTTTCGGTTCAAAAGATTGAGTTCCAAGGACTGGCCAATATACCGGAGGGAGAAGTTCAAAAATTAGTCAGCCAGGTTCAGAATCAGAATATTTTTTTCTTTGACCGCTCTCTTCTCACTCAGAGACTGGGACTGCATCCGCTGCTGCAGGAAGTTAAATATCAAGAAAAGCTGCCGCACACTCTTATTATTCAGGTTACAGAACGCACTCCTTTTGCTCTTGTCCTTGTCTCAAAGGGTGTAATTGAAGTGGATTCAGAGGGTGTTTTTTTACGGAGACTGGAAAGCTGGCCTGATAAGGATAACCCCGTAATTGATGGTGTCACTGTTCCGGAATCCGCCGGACCTGGTCAGAATATTTCCACACCTGCTTTGACATCGGCCTTGCACCTGCTAAGTCAGGCTCCCAGTGCTCTTTTACCTTTAATCGGGGAAGTTCATGTCAGTGATATTCAGCAAATGACCCTTTATCTGATGTGTGGTGTAGAAGTTCGCCTGGGTCAGGCTGAAGACTGGCAAAACAAGCTGGCGGCACTTTATCAGCTTCTGAATGATCAGGAGTATCAGTCATTTCAACACGGAGTACGTTATATTGATTTTACGGCGGCTAAGCCGGTAATTGGTCGCTGACCAGGAGGAATTTTGGATGTGGTTGCCAGCTTTGGGACTTATACTGGGTCTAGCTATAGGATATATCAGTCCTTTTTCGGTACCAATCGATTATGCTAAATATCTGTCTGTGGCAATATTGGCTGCTCTGGATTCAGTCTTGGGTGGTATCAGGTCTGCCCAGGAGGAACATTTTGACAATGCAGTTTTTTTGACAGGTTTTTTCAGCAATATGCTCTTGGCCAGCCTGCTGGCTTATGTCGGAGACCGCATTGGGGTTGACCTTTATCTGGCTGCAGTAGTGGCTTTCGGAGTGCGCCTTTTCAATAATATGGCAATAATTCGACGCCACTTGCTGAAAAAATGAGAAAAATAAGAAAAATGAGAAAAATATAAAAAAAAGTTAGAGAAAAGAGGTATAATTAAAGAACGTATAGAATTACTGTTAATTAAATATTAGACATAATCAAATTAGAATAAAGATATGCACGAGAATTACGGGCGAGGGGGTCGAAATCCACAGATGCTGGAATTTGATATTGACTTAAATCAATTTGCAGAAATTAAAGTAATTGGAGTGGGCGGAGGCGGAAACAATGCTGTTAATCGCATGATAGCTGCCGGACTACAGGGAGTAGAATTTGTTTCCATAAATACCGATTCACAGGCCTTGCAGCTTTCCCGGGCGGGACAAAAAGTTCAGATAGGGACCAAACTAACCAAGGGTTTGGGAGCTGGGGCGAATCCGGAGATCGGGGCGAAGGCCGCAGAAGAAAGCCGGGAGGAATTGTTGAAGATCCTGAAGGGTGCAGATATGGTTTTCGTAACTGCCGGTATGGGAGGCGGGACCGGAACCGGAGGTGCCCCTATTGTTGCCCAAGTCGCCAAAGAATTGGGAGCTTTGACTGTGGGTGTTGTGACTCGCCCGTTTTCCTTCGAAGGCCGTAAGCGAGCTTTACAGGCCGAAAAAGGCATTGCTGAACTGAAGAGCAAGGTTGATACTTTGATCACTATTCCCAATGACCGTCTGCTGCAGGTGGTTGACAAGCATACTACTATTCATGAAGCTTTCCGTATTGCTGATGATGTATTGCGGCAGGGAGTTCAGGGAATCTCCGATTTAATTGCCGTTCCCGGCTTAATTAATCTGGATTTTGCTGATGTTAAGACTATTATGATGAATACCGGATCAGCTTTAATGGGTATTGGGCAGGCTACGGGTGAAAACCGGGCAGCTGATGCCGCCCGGAAAGCTATTTCCAGTCCTTTGCTGGAAACTTCTATCGAGGGAGCCCAGGGAGTTCTTTTGAATATAACCGGCGGATCGAACCTGACTCTCTTTGAGGTAAACGAAGCTTCGGAAATTATTGCTGCAGCCGCAGATCCGGAAGCCAATATTATTTTTGGGGCTGTTGTTGACGAGAATCTGAAAGAAGAGGTAAGGGTAACAGTTATTGCCACCGGCTTTGATCAGAATACATTTGTATCCGGGCTTATCAAGCAGAAGGAAAGAATCGGCCTTCCTTCCTCCAGTGATGCCGAACTGGATATCCCGGAATTCCTGCGCCGGCGGGGGTAGGAACTGATCGCATCAATAACCCTGGATTAAACGCTGCTCCTACGGGTGGGCGTTTTTTCTGTTCTCTGCCAATTATTGCCTAAAGCTTGCTGGACTGCTTCCGGGATCTCAACAGGTTGTCCTTTTTGAAAATTATGGTATAGTTAGTAATATAAACTTGGGGAGATGTTTGCATGACTTGGGAATGGTACCAAGGGTCTGCTCTGGAGTATCTTTCTCTGCCTGCCTGGGCTGCAGAGGGGATCGAAATTGGCTTTTCAAGTCGCTTGGGCGGAGCAAGTAAGCCTCCTTTTGCCTCGCTCAACTTAGGCCTGCATGTTAATGACAAGCAAGGGGAAGTCCTGGAAAATCGCCGGCGCTGGTTTTCTGAATGGGGTGCCTCTTGGTCAGATCTGGTCATAGGTGAACAGGTACACGGAACCCGAGTGGTTTGGGTTGACAAAGGAATGGCAGGGCGGGGGGCGTTTTGTTTAGAAACTTCCCTGCTCAATGTTGATGGCCTGCTCACTCAAAGCGAGCTGGGTTTGGCAGCTTTGTTTGCGGACTGTGTGCCAATATTTTTTTATCACCCGCGCATAAAAGCTGTTGGAATTGCTCATGCCGGCTGGAAAGGAACATTAGGTAAAATAAGCCTCAATGTCTTGAAGCAATTGGCGGAGGCTGGCGGTAAAACGGAGGACTGCTGGGTTGCTTTAGGACCGAGTATCGGGTCTTGCTGCTATCAGATTGATCAGGCCCTCGCCGCAAGCTTCAGAATGAATTTTGTCCAAAACGATTTTCTGTCTGCTCTGGGGCCGGGGTCTTTTTCCCTTGATTTACGGGAAGCCAACCGCAGTTTACTGATAGAGGCTGGAGTTAAGCCGGATTTAATCTGGATGTCTTCAGCCTGTACCGCTTGTGACAGCACTAAGTTTTTCTCCCACCGGCGGGATGGGGCTCTGACTGGACGGATGAGCGCCTGGATACGGCTGGTTGGAATTTGACTTATGAAATACCCGGCATAAGTGGTTAAATGGGGTGACAATATGAGAGGAAATAAATGGCAATATAGGGTGTTGCTGTGGAGTTTGGCCATAGTCGCTGTTTTAGGCGGCCTGGGCTTTTGGTTCAGCCATGATATTATAATCAGTAAGCAACTCACTATCGCTAATGCCCAATCCGGGATCATTAAGCATGAAGTCAGGGTTAAGGCAACTTTTGTTAACCAGGAATTTCTGATTTATTCGGCAGCAGGCGGCAAGGTGCAGTTTTTGGGGGTCGACGGGCAGCGTTTTCGCCGGGGGGAAATTGTCGCCAATATTCAATCTGATAATCCCGTAGCTCTGACTGCCCCGATTGGCGGTCTGCTCTTCCGGCAGGTAGATGGTTATGAAACCTTGCTGACTGCTGAGAGTTTACGCAGCTCCGATTTGGCTGAACTGCTGGCTGTCAAAGGAACAGCTCAGGAAACAGATTCTGTTCAAGCCGGGGGAGCAGCCGG
>DDXI01000183.1 GCA_002347475.1 Peptococcaceae bacterium UBA2264 | reverse complement strand
TCTCTTTGCCAAAAATCTCTGACATCCCGGGGAATACCTCCTTCGCAAAACCTGACAGCATCTGTTCCCAATTGGTTTCGAGTTGGTTATCCAATAGTTGTTGTGCCAATTCATAGTTTTCGATATGCAGGAATTTGTTCCCTTCAACAATGTAACCGCAGTTTGCCTTGTTGAGGGATCGCCGCAACCATTCTCTTCCATTAGCGGCAATTTGAATTCCATATGGAGCCCACGTCTGAAGCCGGATACTCATGAAGCCATAATCCGGATGATCATAATAAAAGTACAGATGCTTGCATCGGGATGTTTCCATTCTCAAACTCGGATATCCTTTGGCTGCATCAAATGTTGAGCGGAATGTTTGACAGCCTTCAACGCATGACCACACACCAATCAATCCTTCTTTTTTGCCGGATTCTTTCTGCATTTCGCGAGCAAGTTCTTCTTTACGGGTATTGATAGATGGTATGTAAATGATTCCTCCGCCGCAATGCTTTTGAGAATATTCTTCTGCTGCCTGAATGATTGAAGCTGATTGATGGGTGACCCAATTTTTATAGTCTTTATTCAATATCCCTTTTGTCCGTAGGAACATCTGCATACCGGCAGCAAATGCAATAGGCCTGAATATCCCTTTGAAGACTAATCTATCAAAACCTTCAATCGTTCCCTTGATTATTTCTCCGAATCTGTGTAATAATGTATCCATAGTGCGTTGCCTCCATATCCTTATTGATGTTTTAGACAAATTCATTATAAGTGATTGGCAACGCACTTTTCAATTATTCAATGATGTAGCAATTTTATTGGGTTGTGGGCGTAGCCCACTTTGGAACAATTTAAAAGTATACACGGCAGATGAGGCAATGAAAGTAATTAGTGAAAGAGTTGTTTCCGGGGTAGATGATAATGGTGCAATTTTAAGTAATTAATTTTGCAACAATATATTTTTGTGACAGCCCAAAAAAGCAGGGCTGCTTTATTTAATGCCTGCTTAATATCTCAAAGCTAAGAGCAGATTACAGATTACAGAATAACAGTGGGTTAGACTTGAATTTTAAAAAATCAAGCCTGACCTTCCCTGAGGCTAAGAGTTTCTTTACCGGCTTTGAATATTCTAGCCAGTTCAATTGCATGCATCAGGGTGTTTCGTCCTGTTTGCAGGCCGATTTCATCTTCCAGTACACCCAGCCGTACCCCGGGGTCGAAAACGCCGCAGCCGTTTTTGCTGCTTACCGCTGTCCCCCCAAATCCCGGGAAGCCTCCGACAGGGATCATTCCTAAAGTTATCATACCCGAAGTGATGGAAAGCAGTGTAGTTTCCAGGCCGGCGTTTCTATACCAGCCCACAGCAAGTGCAACCCCGATTTTATCCCTTAAGGCGCGGTTATATTTTTTCCCGTTGTAAAGTGCGACCAGCCGGTCCATGAACCTGGCAAGATAACCTGACATCCTGTGCAGGTATACAGGGGAAGCAAGGACAAGCACGTCGGCGTCAATAACCTGAGGGTATATCTCCTGCATGTCGTCCTGCTGCCGGCAGAAGCGTTCTTCTGTCTGTTTTGCGATACAGAAACTGCAATGCAGGCAGTCGTTTATGTTCAGCCTGCTTACGTTTATCGTTTTAGTCCGGACCTTTTGACCTTTCACTGAATTGACTACTTCCTCCAGGAATGCTTCGGTGTTGCCTTCTTTAACCGGACTGCCGCAGATGCCAAGGACATTAATCATCTTTAAGCTTACCCCCTTGATTCTTTATGAATATAAAAATTAAATAAGATTATTCATATTCCTTGTTTTTTAAAGCAGCATTTTTGTAAAAAGTAGATACATAATTAACAGCATAACAGAGGGGCAGGTTTGACTTTCTATTTTTAATTAAACGTCAATGCCCATAATATACCATCCCTTGTTTGTTATTTAATTAGTTGACACCATCCGGCATTATATTAATATAATATCAATATGTTTACACTAAGATATCATACCAAAGGGGGTTGTAAAATGTCCAAAGTATCCAGTACGAGCGAAAGAAAAATGCATAATTATGAACTACGGGTAAAACACATTAGCGGAATGATGGTGCTGGTGATGAACATCGCTTTGATGATTGTGGCGGCGGTTGCATTTATTTACGGCATTGTTCTTTCCGAAAAAGGAGCAGCGCCTGACCTATGGGTTAGTTTGATCGTAGCGGGAGCTTTTTACCTCTTCCTGTTCGGGCCCGTCCTATTCGTAGGGTTAAAAATCCTGCAACCTAACGAAGCTTTAGTTCTTACCCTGTTTGGTAAATATTACGGGACGTTGAAGGGGGAGGGCTTTTTCTTCGTTAATCCCTTCGCTGTAGCTGTAAATCCCGCTTTTGCCGGTGAGTCAGCCGGCGCTGTAGTTGCCATTGAACAAGCTTCTTCAAGTAAATCTTCTATCCACGGAGCTAATGTAAAAAAAATAAATAAGAAGATTTCTCTAAAAAGCATGACTTTACATAATGAAAAGCAGAAGGTTAACGACGAATTGGGTAATCCTATCATTATCGGCATTGTTGTCATCTGGAAGGTAGTTAATACTGCCAAGGCAGTATTCAATGTAGACAATTATACCGAGTATCTGTCTATCCAGTGCGATTCGTCACTGCGCAATATAGTTCGTCTGTATCCCTATGACGCCTCTACTGAAGAAGGAGAAAAGTCATTACGAGGCAGCAGTCAGGAAGTTGCAGACAAGTTGAAGGAAGAAATTCAAATGAGAGTTGATATCGCAGGTTTGGAAATACTGGAAGCCCGAATTACCCACTTAGCCTATGCTCCAGAAATCGCTGCCGCTATGCTGCAAAGGCAGCAAGCCTCAGCTATTATTGCCGCAAGACAGATGATCGTTGAGGGCGCCGTGGGAATGGTTGAAATGGCTCTTGCCAAGCTTAGCGAAAAAGATATCGTACAATTAGATGAAGAACGTAAGGCAGCTATGGTCAGTAATCTACTGGTTGTTCTATGTGGAAATAAGGATCCCCAACCCATTGTCAACAGTGGCTCTATATACTAAAATTTGTTAAAAGTTGTCACCAAGAAATGATTGTTGAAGCGGAAAATGCCAATAAATAGAGCCGGATTAATTTTAGGGAGGGGGATACCTGTTGGAAAATGGTGATAATAAAAAAGATAAAAAACAAATCCTGCTGAGATTATCTCCCTCTCTTTGGAAGGAATTAGCCGCCTGGGCCGAGGACGACTTTCGTTCCATCAACGGGCAGATTGAATACTTGCTTTCAGAATGTGTTAAACAACGGAGAAAAAAATAGACAAATAACTGATTTGTTTAACATCTGATCCATAAAAACGTTCCCAAAGTGGTTTTGTTTTATTTACCGACCCCATGGTATTATCGCGTAGCAGGGGGTCAGGCTTGAAGTCAAAAAGTCAAGCCTGACCCCTTATTACTACTATATTTATTCCTGTGGTGTATGCTTAGGCTTCGTTGAGTTGCATGACGGGTACGTTTCTAAATTCTCCCTTGCCGTCCAAGGAATTAACCCTGGCCAGTCCGTTTTTGTTCACGCTTTCAATCCAGACGGGCGCCCCGTCAAGAAGCACGGTGATAGTTTCATCCGAAGTCAATATCTGGCGTGCCCGATTGATATCCATTAACAATCCTCCATCTTTTTTAAATATTTTCTCCAAAAAAAGTTGTCCAAATCAAATATTTTATTACTTTTAAATTTACTGTACTATATTTTGACAATCGCCGGTGCGGGCGCTGCAGACACAAAATATTTCATTATCTCATAGCA
>DDXI01000092.1 GCA_002347475.1 Peptococcaceae bacterium UBA2264 | reverse complement strand
ACAATCAGGGCAAAATTTATATAATCGGAAATATTCTTTTTCTCATTTGTGCCGCTTTCGGTAATGGAGAATATGGTGACAGCCAATACACTCAGGAGGATTCCGTTGAAGGAGATGAGGAAATCGCGGTCCAGGAATGGATTTTTCCCGACCCAAATAACCGTTATCAGATAGACCAGCAAGGTGGCCAGGACAAGGGGACTGAATATTTTGGCTATATATGGTGCGATATTTTTTGCCAGTTTGAGGTTCTTTGTGACCAGGCAGGCAGCCACAACAGCAAGGGCGGCGGCTCCAAATAAAACGACATTACTAAAATAAAACTCTTCGATATCCAAGCCGACAAATCCGAATAGCTGCAGGGTTAAGGCTGCCAGCAGCATTCCGCTGATTGCCATGCTGGCGTAGAGTATGCAAAATTCCCCGTTAAATTTCAGATAGGCTAATCTTGTGCCGCCAATGCGATATTCATCTCCGGTAAAGGCCAGCCCCAGTAATACCCATAAGAAAATGGGAAGGTGCAGATAAGCCAGGATAATACTGTCCTTTTGCTCCAGGGGCAGCATATTAAGATAAAATCCGGAGATCAGGAATAAGGCTGCCAGAGTATAAAGAACATTCTTTTTAGGGGCATTATTGTAGACAAAATAGGCGGCCATAAAGGGAATTATCCCAAAAACCAGGTTAACAGGGGCTATTGTTTCCTGTTCGACAAACTGAAAAATTATCCTGGAGCTAATCCCGGCCAGAATTGCCAAAATACCCATGACTAAAAAATCTTTCGGAAACAGGGCAGCTTTTCCTGCAATTGCCTCCTCCCTGAAATGCAATCTTTCATACCAGACGGCCAGGACCGGCGAATCCGGGTTTTGTTCCCAGGCGTCTGAGAAGGACTTTTTAAAAGCTTCGGGTTCTTTTCTGAACATTCTCTCCAGCTCATGGGGGTCAGCAATATTTTTAATAATCAGATTGTTAATGTCCACGCTTATACCTCCCCTAAAATCGTTATCTTAAATGCTGATATAACTGTCTTCGTCACTTTTGTATTCTAAAATATCTCCGGGCTGACATTCTAAAGCCTTACAAATTGCTTCCAGAGTTGAGAAACGAATCGCTTTGGCCTTGCCATTTTTCAAGATGGAAAGGTTTGCCATCGTTATGCCAACCCTCTCCGCCAGTTCTGTGACGCTCATTTTTCTTTTTGCCAGCATGACATCGATATTAATTATTATGGCCATTTTATTCACCTCAGACCGTTAAATCATTTTCTGATTTTATATCCAGGGCATTTTTTAACAGCTTTTGCAGCAGAGCGGCAAAGACTGCAATCACAACTGCAGCAAAAGTAATGACCAATCCGATTAATAAGAAACCCGGGGCGTCGTCTTCCTGCGCCATAAGATAAAAGAGCGGCAGGACTGCCACATACAAGATGCTGATTGTGGCCGCACAGTATTTAATCTTTTTCAAAGCTCTTATAGATAATTCCGAGAAGGCTTCATTCTTGTCAATATAGCTTAAAAGTCTTAAAGCCTGATACAAGGCAACGAAAAACGGGACCGCCGCCATATACATACCTGTTAAAAGGGGATACAGCAAAAAAGCCGGATAATGTTCTGCCGCTTCCACAGCTATCCAGGGCAGCCCAAAACACAAGGCAAGGACCGGAATTCCAATCAGAATAACAGCTAACTTCAGAAAGAGTGTTTCCCTTATCATATTAAACACCTCACTTACTTATTTTCCATTTGATTTTAACATGCCATTTATTGTTTATCAATAAATTATTATCGTTTTTTGTTATATTTTTATTGCCTGAAGTAAAAACTCTCGTTCAAAAGATGACAAGGTATAGATGACAAGACATATCTGAAACAATCCAATATAAAAAAACAACCTGTTTCTGCCGTCCGTGGAGAACAGGTTGTTTTTGCTTCAACGTTTCTTCTTTTACAAACTTGCACCTGTAACAATCTGGTAACTTTCTGCCAGTCATTTTTATTTCCGGAAAATCAAAGGCATGGATTGACTATCGGACAGAGTAAATTTTTGCCCCAAAGGGGATAAGCCCCAGTTTAGCAAATTTGAAATGCTGCAGGCCATAAGGAATACCGATTATTGTGATGCATAAGATCAGACCGGCTAGCATCCATAAGATAAATGCAATAATTCCACCCAATAAAAGCCATATGATATTGCCAATAAAATACATATTCTATTCCTCCCCAGGCAGCGGCAGTATTACCCCCATAGTAACAGCAAAGTCCGTAAACCTCATTTATTTTATAATTCTATAACCCTTCCGGCACCTCCAGTAATGTATTTCCGCGGATACAGCGCTTTGATTTCCGACTTGAAACGAGTACAATGCACAGGGCAAATCCACTCCAAGTCCTCAATCAGCTCAAATTCATTGAATCCATGAAGCCCTCCTACCAAAGCATAAGGCTTCCCAAATTGAGAAGCTGCTCGCAGAATATTTCTGATGCCAGGATGGGAGCATCCTGCAATGATGACCAAGCCCTTATTGGTCTCAATGACAAGAGACTGTTCGATATTACCAAGCTCTCCCGTCGAAAAAATATGCTCATGGATGACATCAGGCCCTTTTATATAGACTGTTCCGCAGGTTCCTTGTATTTTCCCAACGGATCGAGGCACATAAACAGGAATGTCGCTTTTCACTTTTAAGAAAGAATTCAATCCTCCAATATGGTCATTATGTCCGTGAGAAATAAAAACTTCGTCTATTTCCGCAGGATCAATCCTGAGTTTTTTCATATTATAAAGTAATATTGCCCCATTTGCCCCTGTATCAAACAATATTTTCTTGTGATGGGCTTCAATCAAACTTGAAAAACCCCAATCTGCCTTTAGATCTTTTTTCCACAATTCATTGTCGTAAATTAAGCTGATTCTCACATTGCAACACCTCCAATCCAAAAACTTCTCTTCATTGCGACAGCAAGTAAATCATAAATATCGCTATTTTTAATATTCAAACCAGGCATATTTTTTTCTGGCAAGATCCATAAACTTATCAGGACTAACGTTATTCTCCATATAAAGTCGATGCCAATCCTCAGGCACAGGAATGTCTTGATAAAGTTTAGATCTCCACGCTTCCAGCAGGTGCCTTTTTAAATTCATGAAATCCGCAGCGCACATCACCCGATTCCCAGATAATTCCGCAAGTGCTCCAATCCATTTCAAACCTTCTTCACAGCGAAGCAAATGATGGTCAAGAATTAACGTTTGAACTTTTTGGGCCAGCCTTAAGGAATGATCCCAGGTGATACCGGTTTTATTTTTCATCTTATCTATTAAATAGAGAGGTGGACCGCTGGCTAAAACGGTGTCTGGCCTGCATCCTATTATTTCGTTTACTGTATCCCTGCCAAAAAACTGAATATCGGACGCGTGCAAAAAGACATGATCGCCATCGGTAATGATTGTCATGACAACGTTTCCTTGATATGCTGTTTTTTCACCATGAGGGACCGGACCCAAGAAAGACAAGTTAGCATCGGCCTGACCTTTGGCTTCATTAAATGTCTTATGAAAACCAAGGACAATGCCTTCTTCCCGTCTTCTTTTTTTCTCATCAATTGCATCACTATGATTGATCCAAATCCTGCAATCGGAAGATATATTTTTCACCTGATCAATTGAGAGCTGATATGGATTAGCATCATACAACGGCATATGACCCCCATGCAGGTGGCTGATGATAATATCTGCAGCATCTTCCAGTTCTTTAATGATTTTGTTCCGGATGATTTGTCCAACACCAATCTGAACCGGATGAGGCATCAGTCCATTTCTGCAATATCCTAATGCAATGCCGGGATCGATTACAATTTTTCTGTTACGTACCTCGACAACACAGCATAGTCCTCTGACGCCCAAGGACTCAGTTCCTAACATTCTTATTTTCATATTCCATACACTATCCCGCTTTCTATCTCCATAATTCCGGTTGCGGCATCGTCCCATATATATGTTTCATTTCTTTTATTGGAATCACTATATTTCATGACGTAAAGCGCGCGCCAAAAATCCTGTACACCGGGAAGTGTCTTCCAAAACCTTTTTTAACATGCTCCAGATTCTCTTGTTTTGTCATATCTTTCAGGTTCAGGAACCAGAGGGCTACATATATTCCCCTGTCTGGTAAAATCTTGAGATGATTTTCCTATACAATGAAAAAAACATTGACTGCTATATTGATCGCTATTGTTACCAAAGTTACAATCTGAAAATATATTACAGAAGGCTGCAGAATTTTTGTTAGAGATAGCTTTGCTGCCGCTTTTGCAGCAC
>DDXI01000069.1 GCA_002347475.1 Peptococcaceae bacterium UBA2264 | reverse complement strand
TCTTGACATATTACCGCTAGGCTCTGCAATATTTTTAGTGCTAAATAGTAAGCTGCTACAGCGCACTGGATAACTTCCTATCAATAAGTCAGGTTCTGAACATAAAACTGTAAGGTTACTGTTCCTGATAAAATTGTTGAATATTATGCAAAAAGGCAATAAACTTACTGGTAGGAGAAATGAGGATATGTGCACCTTTCGGGCATTTTGCTTCAAGTAAGGGTGATAACACAATATCATAACCTGACAGTATTCAAACAAAATTATAAAGTAAAGGAAGCGTGATCGTTGTGAGAAATGTAAGCAGAATTGCTGTACTGACCAGCGGTGGAGATGCTCCCGGAATGAATGCAGCTATAAGAGCAGTTGTTCGGAAAGGAATATTTCATAATCTTAGAGTATTTGGGGTCAGACACGGTTACGAAGGCTTGATCCATGGCGAAATCCAGGAATTGCGTGTCGGTTCCGTCGCCGATATAGTACACCGTGGCGGTACTATTCTCCGTACGGCACGTTCCGAAGAAATGATGACTCTGGAGGGACAGCAGCTTGCTGCCCGGCAATTGAGAAGGCATGACATTGATGCTTTGGTCGTCATAGGCGGCGATGGCTCTTTTCGCGGCGCCCAGAGTCTGGCAGCACAGGGAATTAAAGTCATCGGTGTACCTGGTACGATAGATAATGATATCCCCGGTATCGATGTAACGATCGGTTTCGATACTGCCGTGAATACGGTTGTCGAAGCTGTCAGCAAAATCCGTGACACCGCAACCTCGCATGAACGGACATTTGTTGTCGAAGTCATGGGAAGGAAATGCGGCAGTATTGCCTTACAGGCCGGACTAGCCTGTGGCGCTGAAACGATCCTGATACCGGAAATACCTTATCAGATGGAGGAAATTGTTGCCAAGATCAAACGCGGATACGAGCGCGGAAAACATCACACTATCATCATTGTTTCTGAAGGAGTAGGGAGTGGATATCAGATTGGAAAAGATGTTCACAATAGCTCTGGCCTGGATACAAAAGTTACTGTTTTGGGACATATCCAAAGAGGTGGAAGCCCTACAGCCAATGATGCCATCCTGGCTGCAGTCATGGGAGGAAAAGCAGTTGAATTAATTCTGGCTGGCGCGAATGAGCAAATGACCGCTTGCGTAAACCAAAAAATTGAGGGCGTACCCCTGGAACTAATCAATGGTCCAAAACGCGGGTTAGATATGGAACTTTATAAGTTGGCAGAAGAACTATCTATTTAATTTCCTGAAAGACAGCAGCATTCTTAATATATTTATTCATACTTGCCAAATTATGGCGTTTTGCATCTGGACTTTCTTTATTACTAAGTATAGCATTTTATTGGGGTAATTAATCAAAATAAGCCATTGAAATCAGGAGGCAATTATATTTTTGGAATTATCAAATTAATAATTGTAATTGCAGGCATTGGGATATAAAATATAAATAGGGGAGTTATTTCAATTAAATAAAGTTGCCCAATTAAGGGAGCAATGAATGCGGGGATAGATTTGGACGCTTGCCCCCGTACTGAGCCAATAGCGTAACCGACCTGAGAGGGTCGGTTTTTGTGTTTTAAAGGGGGTGTGACAGCAACAGAAAAACTCCAGATCAGAATTATTTCAAAAATTTCGCGCATTATTTTATATCAAATCCATTACAGATATTACGAGCCTTTCAAGTAATAGTTAACCAGGTGATCCCAGGGTGTTTTTTAGGTGGTTTAGCAGGTATGAAAATGAGTGCTAAGAAATAAACCAAGGAGGCGATCTTCTATGAAGAAGAAATTTCGGATTGGAATGATTCTGGGGCTGATTATCGGCATGCTGCTGGTTAGTATCCCGGTTCTCTCTGCTGGCCAAGGGAATACACAGGACTTTGCGTCTGATCAGATTTTGGTTAAGTTCAATGTCGGGACAGATGAAAATACTGAGCAAGATGTTCATCATAGGCAAGGGGGTACCGTGATTGGCGAGGTCGCCCAGCTGGGAGTCAAGGTTGTAAAAATACCTGCCGGGAAAGTCAAGGAGAAGGTCGGTGCTTACCGGAACGAAAAGACTGTTGCATTTGCAGAACCGGATTATTTGGTTCGAGCTTTCGGAACTCCTAATGACACATATTTCCCAACACAGTGGGGGCTGACCCAGATCGATGCGCCAAATGCCTGGAATGTCACTACCAGTTTGTCTGATGTCAAGATTGCCATCCTGGATACCGGTGTTGACAGGAATCATGAAGACCTTGCTATCAAGATTGCAGCGAGCAAAAACTTTACCAAAAGCAGAACAGTTGATGACCTCTATGGCCACGGTACGCATGTAGCCGGGATTGCTGCTGCAGTTACAAACAACGCCAAAGGTGTTGCCGGTGTTGGCTATAACTGCAGGATTATGAATGGCAAGGTGCTTAATGATAGCGGCGTTGGCTATAACAGCTGGATTGCCAATGGTATCACTTGGGCAGCAAATAACGGAGCAAAAGTAATAAATCTGAGTCTGGGTGGCAGCTACCCGTCTGTAACATTGGAAAATGCAGTTAATTATGCGTGGGGAAAAGGTGTGGTGGTCGTAGCGGCTGCGGGAAATGGCGGCAGTACAGCTGCTAGTTACCCGGCTTACTACAATAACTGCATTGCAGTCTCGGCCACTGACTCGAATGATACCAAAGCCAGTTGGTCTAATTACGGCAGTTGGGTTGACGTAGCGGCACCGGGAGTAAACATTTTCTCAACGTTGCCAAACCATAAAAACCGGATCAGTACTATCCTCAACTACGGCAAATTGAGTGGGACTTCAATGGCGACACCATTTGTGGCAGGTGAGGCCGCGCTGATCTGGTCTACTTCATACGGCACCAGTAATAACAGTGTGCGCAACCGGATAGAGAATACAGCAGTAAACCCTGATGGAACAGGATCCACCTATGGCAGAGTCAATGCCTTCAGTGCCGTTGCACCTTAAAAAAACTCGTTATTCTCGTTTCCATTCAGATTTCTGCGAAACAAAACATAAGTGTACAATGCTCCAAAGTCCAGACGCGGATCGAAGTTTTTTCCATAAACAAAAAGACACCGCAAACCCTTGCGGTGTCTCATTTTTTCTATATGAATATATACTTTTTTATGAATCTCTGTCTTTTTTTAAATCACTTTCACTGCCTTCTCTATTAATAATAAACTGTTGATTCCAGTGCAAAAAATGTCTTATTGGCAAAGCATTACTTCCAGGTAATTCAATTGGCATATCGCTTTTATAATCCCGGTTTACAGGATACTTACGCGCCCATATTGTATGACAAGTTAATTTACAGAGTAGGAATCTTTCATCTTCATTTAATTTAATCTCGTTTTCTATTCCTTGAATAGCATTTATCGCATCAACTAAATATTCAAGATATTTCCGGTTTGGATATGATAGATTTTTTTATTTCACCGGATTATTAAAACAATCTCGGCCATAATTGACTAATAAGCAAGTATAACAATCTCCACCGTTTTGAGTGCAGTATTCCCTGACCGGTGAGCATATCAGATAATCTGTATTTTCATCTACATAACTTCTCCAACCTGATTGCAATAATTCTCTCTGCAATACTTCGACGTTGTCAATATCCATCAAGGCTAGTTCTCCGGTTTCCTGAATGATCTCCAATATTTCTCCAATTCGCATTATGTTTATCCTCCTTTATTTCACCGGATGATAAAACAATCCCTTTTTCTTAACTATGATTTTTATAAAAGCTTCTCCTCATGTCCTTTTCGCTTTGGTTGTCCGCCCTGGTAAACAATTTCAGCTCTCCATAAAGTAACATTACCTGTGCTCAAGAGTGCCAGCAATTCATCCTGAGTAAGTTCCGCTTTTTTTTCATCTGGATTATGCGATAGAGTGTGTTGTAAATATTCAACCTTGTAAACATATTCGTTCATGTTTTTCCGCTCCTTATATGTTATTTCCTGTATCTTAAATTATCATAATAATATGATATATACAATATCTTTAAAATATATTATGATATCTAAGAGGTGATATATTATGGCTAAAGTGAGATTTACTACATACGTTTCCCAGGAGGTATATGATAAGGTAAAGCAGCTGTCGTTAGATACCAGGGTTCCTCTGGCCCGGTATGTGGAGGAGGCGCTGGAGGATCTGCTAATAAAATATAAATCCGAAAAAAAAGAGGCCCAGGCTTAATACCCGGGCTTTTTCTTTTACTGATACTATTTGCAGTAAATAATAAACATGATTGCAAGATATGCTGAACCCGCACCTGAAGCCACAAAAATAAGATACATAATAATTGTGATTAGCCCATCGATTATTTTGTTTTTCTTAATAGTCTTAGTATCTTCGAAATCGTATTCGCTTTTTCTTATTTTCTCACATAATCCTCTGTATTCCCACATTTTGTATTCATAAAATAATATAAGCAATACCCCAAGAATTAAAATTGCTATGGAAAAAAGTATTGATGCTTCGTCAAATCGAGCGACAACCCAGTTATTATCCTTACTTATTTTACTTTCATTAACAAAATAATGAAATATGACTAAGGCAGCATGTAACAATACAACATAAAAAGCTAATTGCCACTGTTGGTTTTTCGTTCGACGTATCTCTTCATTATAAATTCCGTAGTCTGTCATTTCTAAATCTGTTTTTTCCATTATTTAAACCTCCTTCCAGCTTCTATATATTCTCCACTAGAGAAGAATACCCTGCAATATTACTGAATAAAGATAGGATGAACAAGTCCCCCGGAATATTCTACTACCTGCAAAATCCTCAAAGTTCAGGAGTACTCATGTTGAAATGAACAAATTATTATGGTTATAGAATCAGAATACCAGTCTTATTCTAAAGGCATACAGGTTTTCCATTATCGGCAATACTCACAAGTGTTTTTTCCCTGATTAGTTCTTCTGTTGCTTCTTCAAATGAGACTAACTTATCTTTTTTATCATCTAAAGAATGACCATAATACTTTCTGGCAGATAATAATTCAATATTGCGTCTTGGTATAGCCTCTTTTGTTCTTGTGTGCCCCTCAAATACCTCAGCGCTGACTGGCGGTTACTCCCTCTACAGGACAATAAAAAGAGCCTTAAGGCTCTTTGGTTTATATTTTCGTTAAATCTAAATAATACTTTACCGGTTTCAATGAACTATTTAGTTTACTATCAATACGTACAAGCATTTTTGCTTCAATTAATTCTTTTGTTGCTTCTTCAAATGGGATTAATTCTATCTTTGATATGGAGCCGCCTTCCTCTTCTTTAAATGGGATTAATTTTGAGTCAGATGCAGAGCGGCCATAATGATAGTTAGCAGAAAGCAGTACAATATTATCCTCCTCTATATTATTTATTACGTCTGTTTTCCCGTTATTCTTCATAAACTCAATAATCACAGCTTTTGCATTTTCCTTGTCAAACATATTTAATCGCCCCCTTCTACTTCCATTATTTAGTCATTCGTCGCCAAAGGAATAATTCCTGTAATATTACTGAATAAAAACAGGGATAAAAGACTTCACTCCCTGTAAATTCTTTTTAATTAAAATACCTCAAGGCTTTCTCCCTGATTGCCACTTCTCTGCCGGAATAGCATATATCATCTACCGGGATACTACTGTGTCCCAGAGTTGCCAGCTCGAAGAGATCAAAGCTTTCTACCTCAATGCTGTCCAGCTCTAAAGCATTAAGATCCTCAATAATACTGTTGATCTTTGGCTTGATTGCTTCGAGTATAATTTTTTGCAAGTAGGATTTTTTGATAAAACTCATGTAGATTGCAGGATCAATGTATTTTTTAATATTGCTAACAAATAGCTGTCTTATCCGATCCGGAGACAGTGCGTCCAGCTCCAGGCCTTTTGCTTGGCCATTGATCCCGCCTGTGGCTTGCAGCCAATTATCCCGATTTGCAGGTTTTGGAGTATATTTATTTTGTTCGACTTCTTCAGCAGTCAATTGATCCGGAGTAATGCCGATCCGCTCGATTGATACGCTGCTCCTTATATTCAGGCCTTCCTTCAGGTCCTGTACCTGTTTCCGGAAGGTATCAGCAATGTAATAGCCTGCCGGATCATAATCTGTCAGTGTCAGAATAAAAATATCCCTGGTATAAATATCCTCGTAGGCTTTAATGTTCCTCAGCAGGTCCTCCATTGCTCCTAGGCTGTTCTGGCCCTTGCCGGATATACAACTGCAGCCAAAGAAGTCTGCCAGGTCTGCAATAATACTGAAAACTGTGTCTTTCTCTGTGGTAATAATAATGTTGGAGTATGGTGCAATTCTGGTTTTATGCCCAAAGGTTTCGATCCCAGCGACATTATATGCTTCCCGGGGTGTTTTTCTCTGGCGGCTGATATCCAATATTCTTAAATCTTGATAAGACACTTCCCCGGATCGGACCAATTGTCCGACATATCTGGATAGCTCTGCATCCCATTTAGTCAAGGCTTCCTCTGTAGAGTCCTTTTCCGTGAGTAGTCCCAATTTGTCCAATGTTGGCTTAACTGTGGAATACCAGAATCCTCTTAGGCTCCTGTTGTAATTAATTGCAATATAGTCACGCTCATTTATTATTATCGTTCGCATCAATTCGGAATTTTTATTTTTAACGTCGGATAACAACTTGCTTAGTTCTTCCGCTGAATAATCCTTTATGGGCCGATCAAGTCTTATATATTTTTGTGCCATTGTACCGCCTCTTCTAAAACTCTAAATCGATTTTTCTGCGCTATTTTTTTATTATAACATCGTTTGTGTATGTCCGTTTTTTCAGAAGTTAAATGTTTTTTTTATAATGACTAAGGGCTGCCTTTATCCTGGCCTTTGGGACTGGGATCCGAGAGGGTGAGCTCATGGCCCTGCCCTGGCAAAACGTCAATCCGCTTGATTATTTATTCCATAATAAAAGCCCTTCCACAATGGAAGGACAATAAGCTTGTAATGTGTACCCCATGTCATGATGTGTACCCCATGTCAAGGACAATTTGGAAGCTGTTAAAACTGGTACTTTTGAGGCTTCTTATGTGTTTTTTTACTGGTTGTTGTATGATGGTTGTATTTTCATAATTTCAAGAAAGTAAGAAACTCTGAAACCCTTGGTATGACTGGAGCCGATGGTCGGATTCGAACCGACGACCTGCTCATTACGAGTGAGGGAAAGTAAGGTTGTAGGTCATAGCGTAATTTGAAAAATCACTTAGTAAAGGCGTAAATTTTGAGTTTGAATGTTTGTTCCGTTAGGTCATTTTGGGCGACGTTATGCAAATTTGGGCGACGATTTGGCGACGATATCTATAACTATACCCATACCTGGTATAATTAAAATCCCCGGAAATTCATCCTAGGATTTTAGCATTTTTATGCAAGATTCCTCTGTGGGAATGCTATAATTTTGGCATTTGTTGGAGTCGGATGTTCCGGTTCTTTGGGCTCTTCGCTTCGCAATGCATTCTCGATTGCGAGAGTAGCTTCATCCTTCATACTGTTATAAACATGCCCATATAAACGCTGCGGGGTTGCTGTATCAGCATGACCGGCTCTTCTGGCAATCTCTATATCAGGGACCTTATTGGCAATCATGATTGTAATGTTGGTGTGACGCAAATCATGAAACCGGATCTTGGGGAGCTCGTGTTTTGACAAAAACTTTGAGAACCAGCTTGTGATTGTGTCAGGAAACATCGGCTTTCCGTCATCCTGGCAGAAGATGAGATCATTATCATTATAGCTATCTCCTAAAAAACATTTGAATGAATGCTGCTCCTTCCGGAGATTAAATAATTCATTAACAACAAGCTGAGGCACCTGGATATCGCGTTTTCCTTTCTTGCTCTTTGGACCTTTGAAAAATATTCCTTTCTCTTTAGTATACTGAACAGTCTGTCGGATCTTCAGGATATTATTATCCCAGTCAATATCTTGCCAACGAAGTCCAAGGAGTTCGCCTCTGCGGGTACCAGAATAGACAGCAATACATAAAATCGTATGCCACTTATGATCTTCATTTTCGAGGGCGACTTCCAGCATTTTAATAGCTTGTTCCGGTTCATAAAAAGAAGAGGCTTCAAAATCCGGACGTTTAGGTCTCTCAACAAAGTCTGTTGGGTTTTCCCTTATGAGTTTCCATTTGACTGCAGTTTTTAAAGCCTTATGAAGGATGCAGTGATGTTTGAAAACTGTGGAAGGAGATAATCCACCGGGTTTACCATCTAGTCGTCCTTCGCTTAATAGGTCGTTGTAATATTTTTGAATATTGAGTGGTCTTAGTAAATCAAGTGAAATAGATCCCAGACGTGGCTTTGTGTGGATCTTGAACATTTCCTGGTAAAAACTATACGTTCGATCACTGAGCTTAGGTAGGCAATATTCTTTTAACCACATGTCAAGGAATTCACTGAAGCTAAGGGTGGAAGGCGGAATATAGGTCCCATTGCGATATTCAGCGAGTATTCGATCAGCCTCTTCTTCNNGGCTCTCTGGCCGTCCGGATCGGTACTGGTGCTCTGGCGCTCTTTGAAATGAGTTTAGCATGAAGGGTCGATATAATCAATGAGGGTTTAGATATTATTATAACTAGATTTTCCTCTGAACAGAAAGTTCAATATATTTTATTGCTAAATATTACTATTTCCTCACTATGCTTAGTGCTTCCAGCACTATAATTTATGCTTAGTGTTTTTTGTTTGAAGTTTTTATAAAGACTGGATATGAACTCGCAGTTGTCATAAGTTACGATCCAATTATTATCGCACTCAGATATCTTTATGGCCAAGTTTCTATGGTCATCAGAATTAAAAGAATTCATGTAAAGCATTGGACCTTTTTTAACATAAGGAGGGTCGAAATATATAAAGGATTTTTCTGTTTCAACATTTGGCAATACTCTATCTATGAACTCATGAACGTCATAATTGTTAAGTAAAACGGATTCTCGAAACGAGGCTATTTTAAGCAATTTCTGAATTAGATTCTTTTTATTAAAACGAGCATCTAGCTTATAAGGACCATTTTGTTCAAATCCTCCGATTGGTCCACCATGGAGAATACCAGATCTATTAGTGCGATTTAAAAAAAAACATGCGAAACCTACTTCTAAAACTGAGTACTCATTTCTATTATGATAGACATGTTTTTGACGTTCTCTTTCTGTAATTGTTACCGGAGTAACATCTACCAATTGACAAAATTCGTCTGTGTGGTTGAAAACGCTAAACCAAAAAGAATAGACTGCATCATCTAAATCATTAAGTATCAAACAAGATACATTTCTTTTTAACAACAACTTTAGGGCAAGACCAGCACCGCCAGCAAAGGGTTCAATATATGTACATCCCTCAAGGTTGTTCCTTTTTATAATATCTAGTACAAAATCATATAGTTTTGTTTTTCCGCCCGGATACCTTAAAAGAGTCATTGTTGCAGGCATTTTAAGTTACCTCCCTTCCCAAACTATACCATCAATTTTCGGCCTTGGCCATAGCTATTTTTGGAAGGCGGCTAAGTTGTGCAACATTGTTAAATGCATTAACAAAGTTAATTTCAAATTGATTGGTTATCTCGGGGTTATCAACAATCCAATATTCGATGACATCATCTATTAATGCTGAATTATCATTAAACCATTTTTTGAATTTATCTCTGTCTTTAGTGAACCCAGAGTAATCACTTGACATTGGACCATGCATATCAAGATTACGTTTTGTACGACCAGACTGAAAACTTCCAACCCAAAAAGAATGGTCAGACGGCAGATTATCGATGTAATCCCAGATAATTTCTTCTGGCCGTTTTGTGCCCGGTAGTTTAATTACATTAGTGAATTTTTGAATACCTAGTTTGCGGGAATAAGATGAAAGTTTTGAATCTTCAACGTCTCCGTCAAATATAAAAATAGAACGTTTGTAATTGTTAAAATCAGATACTAATAAGGCCAATAATTGCTCATGTCCTAAATTTACTTTGATATCTTTATACTGATGTTTATATTTACTTACTAGTTTATTTATTAGATACCTGGCCTCATCGTCTTCAGAATAGATTGGTATTTTATTGTGATAAAAAGTGTCAGCAGTATAAACAGCCATCATATCATAATAAATTGTTTCATATTCAGGGTTCTGCATTACTGCCAATTCGTTATTTGCAGTAGAAATATAGATGAGTTCATATGGATTACACGAATCAGAATTATTATACAATATTTTTTCTGAGAGATATTGCAGTAGGTTTAAGCTATGTGTTGTAAAAATAATTTGAATTCCTATTTCCTTAGATTGCTTATAAAGGAAATCTACCAACTTGTTTTGTGCAACTGGGTGGAGGGTGGTATCCAATTCATCAATTAGCAAGATACCACCATTCCAATTATCTCCCATTTGTTCTTTAAGCCTTCGAAAAGATATTGCCGCCATTAAAATTTGTCCAAGATTATCTTGTCCTGCAGAATTACATAGATAATCATAAGTATCAGTGTTAATTCCAATAGAATTTTTTTTGCTTGTTTCGGCCAGTGAAATAGCAGTTACACCTTTTGGTGTTTCAAAAAGGCTCAAGATTTTCTTGTATTCCTGAACAAATAATTCCTTATTAACTTCATCCAATTTTTGCATGGCTATTTTATTAGCTTCGGTTGATTCACCAACGGGATAAAGTCTACTTAGGCCTAGATATAATGTTGGCCATGAGAGTTTTTTTTCTGTTTTTCTAGTCGGCGTTTTCTTTGGAATAATTCTGTATCTCGTTTTATTATCTTGCCATGATGAACGATAAGATAGTTCGGGAGGAGAGTTTATTAAGTCATCTTCTTTATAGTCCTCAAAATAAAGTGTACCAATGCTAGAAATAACTTTATCGTGTGAACTTGAAAATTTAATTATTTCACTTAATTCCGATCTGAAGCTTGGTTGTAATATCGGTTTATGTTTTGTTAATTCGCCACAATGGCCAAGGAGTGCTAATATTGTTGATTTACCTGTGGCATTATGTCCTGCTATAGCAGTAATATTTTTGCCAAATTTGAAGTCCTTATTATGAAATAAACGAAATTCAGTAATTGTTTGCGATTTTATAAACATGACTTTAACCCTTTCTGTTTATTATTAATTAGGTAACCTGTACGGTTCAATTATCTATCCGGATTGTTTTTCTTACCATAAAATATTTTGCCATTGGTTAAATTTCTTCTGTAGATGCAACCTTTGGCTAACCTAGTATCAGATTGGATACATGTCATTTCATCTGAGCACTCAAGGTATCGAGAGCAGCAACTGAAAGAATCTGAACCAAGTTGATTATAGGCACATTCGTATAAATCTAAAAATAACGGAAATAGATCTGCGACATCATCGTTTGAATTTATAGGGATCCTGATCCACAGTGGATCAGATTTAATAAATTCAAAATGTTGTGTATAGGCTGACACTGTTGGTTTAAAAGTTTCTTTTACGGAAATAAAAGTTTTCTTTTTACCAGATTTAATCCTCAAATAACCAACATCAAAAAAATTGATAACAGAATAGGCTGAATTGTGGTTTATCTTAATATCTTCGGGAGCTTTTTGTTCATTTATGATGAGATTATCCGTGATCATATTGCATATTTCAGCCTGATCTTGAGCATTCACATCTAATCCTCCTTAGATTTTTTCAGTCCTACCGGAAAAAATAATCCTTTACTTTTAATATTCCAAGTTCTATAGCTAAGCGATACATGTGTTTGCACGGTTTTTTTCTTAACACAAAATCGCGACATTCGCATTGTTGCAGATCAACAAGATAGTCGTTAATCAAACCACATTGATTTTCTATATCAATGCTTATGACCTTGACTTTGTATGAACTTTTTACTCTTTTAGATTGACTGTCCTGATAATGCATATGAAAATTTTCAGCATGCCAAAAATCATGATTTATTTTTGAAGTATTCACTGAGTACATGCCAAGAAAATCATTTATCGTCGATAACCCCAGAATGTCTTTTGATTTAAGTAGAATTGATGCACATGCAAACGCGTCCGGGAGAGATTCATGATGACGGCCGGCATTGATATGCAGATGTGAGACAATGGTATTCAATTTATAATTATCTAGTTCTGGAAAAGCATCTTTTGATATCTTGAGTGTACATAAGCAATTTATTTCGGGATTAGGAATTCTGTAAATTGAAAAAAGATGGCTTAATACGTTCATATCAAAGGATGCATTGTGAGCGGCTATCACATGTTCTCCGATACAGCGATTAAGATAGGTATCCCATAGATCAGAAAATGTAGGAGCGTTTTTTACATCATCTTTGGTAATCCCATGAATGGCGGTAAAATGCTTATCAAAATAGACTTCTTGTGGTTTTATTAATGAGTGATATGTATCAGTAATAAGTCCATTTTTGACAACAACTATTCCTAATGAACACGCGCTTGCTGGATCAGGATTTGCGGTTTCGAAATCAAGAGCAACAAAATTCATTATTTTTACTCCTTAATCAACGGCAATTCAGCAAATATAAAATATCTTCGGGTATGCCATTTCTCAATGCGAATTCTTCCAGGGTTTCTCCCTCAACCGGTTCTTTTTCTCCAATAAGTAATTCCAGCATGAACAGATTAGCTTCACGCTCAATCTTCGATTCCATGAGAGTATTTTCACTGATGAAGAAATAGCCAACTCCGGGAGGGGAAAGTGTTAGATGTCCCAATTCGTGGGCTAAAATTGCCCGCTGCTTATGCTCCGGTAAATTAGAATTAATTGCTATTGTGCAGCTGTTCAGGTAATTAAGTAACATGCCTTTTACTCGAGTAAAGGGAAATAATATGATATCAATATTCATTTCCTTGGCCAGTTTAAAAGGGTCTCTTGTCTGATATTCACAGGTAATTTCTTTAACAGAGTTTTTAATATAATCCATAAACAATCTCCATATATTGTCTAAATTTGTCGAATGTAGTTTACAAGACAATAGCTACTCCCTCGTTGCATTGGGAGTAGCTACTCTTTTTTCTGTCGCAATTTATGCCAGGCGTATCTTAGAAATTCCAGTAATTCTTCTTTATCTTTATCATCCAGTGGAGCTCCGTTAAACTGCACATTGCTTGTTCGGAGAAATTCTTCGAGCTCCTGGGTGGTCGGTTCCTTTTCGGTGGAGATGGTGGGAGGGGTAGGGGTGTCTGAGCGGCCCATGAGGTAGTCGGTGGTGACGTTGAAGAATTCAGCAAACCTAGAAAGAAGAGCAAAATCAGGTTCGCGTTTACCTAATTCATAAAGCGACAAAGCAGATCGTGTTATATTCATCTCTTTTGCTAATTCAACTTGAGTCAGGCCTTTTTTTTGACGTAAGAACACTAATCTATCAGCAAAAGTCATTATTTTTAACACCTCTAATCGTAGCATATATTCTTATTCTACTCTACATTACGTAGCATTTAAATACTTGCTACAAAAAGTAGTAATAAATATTGACAGCTACGTAAAGTAGCAATATAATTTAATAAGAGATGCTTCAATATGCAGCCGGCTGGAATTGGAGGTGACAAAATTGAGAGAGGAATTAATAAAACACAGAGAAATGACCGGAATGTCCCAGGAAGAGGTTGCAGATATTCTGGGAATTTCGAGAAGCTATTATGGTCATATAGAAACTGGTAATAGAAATCCTACTTACGGATTAGCCAGAAAAATATCAGAATTATTTAACACATCAGCAGAAGCTCTTTTTTTTGACCTTGATGGCTTCAGAATGAAGCCCAACAACCAAAATACGGGGTAACAACCCTGCCTAAGGAGAGGAGGTGGAAGGGTGTCAGAGCAAAATGAAAAAGCTGTCCCGAATTGCAGTTCAGAACAGCCGGAGGGGATAGTTATTACGGATAAAGGTTGTATTGCACTACTCGAATTTGAAATCAAAAGATTAAAGCTAATCGTTATTATTTTAGGATTGTTGACTGGCTTCTCAATGGCAACGATTATTTTTTTAGCATTACACTAATAACGATACTCGTAAGTGAAAGTAGGATAGCAATGATAGATATAGTTCTTGCAAATATATCAGAGCTATTCCGTGATGAGCGTTCTTCGGCAATGCTTTTTCCTTCAATTGTTATTTCAATTGCACACGGATTAATTTGACCGCCGTAACTATCCCTATCAGAATATTTGATAAAAATTAGATCATGGCGCTTCAACCATCCAACAGTATCTTCAATAGTCGGATTTATCTGCTTGGAGAACTTGGTAAAAATATCTTGATAAGGAACGGAACCAGAGTGACTATTGATATATTTTAGGACTTTGTAGGAATTTTTGCTTATATTCGCGACAAGTACCTCCTTTATGTTAATTTGATGATCTCAACGACTTACCCAATTCGACACAAAGAAGGAAAATCCTATAAGGGGGAATGCGATATGACGGAGCTGCATTGCCCCTACTGCAACCGAAGGCTATTAGATTTTGAGTTGCAGGGGGTGATCAAACTTAAGATTAAATGCCCGAAGTGTGGGAAAATACTCGAACTGAAACTGAAGAAAGGAGCATGAACTATGGAAGCAAACATTAATTCGGTGGTTCTCTATCCTCAGGAAGTTGCTGAGTTGATGAAAGTAAGTCGCTGGACCGTATATGAACTTGTGAAACAACACAAACTTCCGTGTATGAAGATCGGCAGAGGAATTCGGATCCCAACGAAAGCTGTGTTGGAGTTTATTGAATCAGGCGGAACTGACGTTTTGACTTAGGAAGGAGGTAAAAATAAATGGAAAGACTTGTCGATGCTTACTGTCGCAATTGTGACAGTGATGTTTTAGTCCCGCAGTTTGGGCCACGGATCTGCCCTTGCTGCAGCAAAGAGATCGTGTCGTGTGGAGATTGCAGCGAAGAATATGGAGTAGGGAAGGAGTGAGGGGATGAACCAAATTCAAACGGTGTTCCTCTGCCACGCTATACCTATGTGGTTAGCCTTTTGCCTCTGGTATTGGTACCAATGTCACAAAAGAATAAGGGCTAGGCAGCGCGATCAGGCAGCCTGGCTCATGGTGAGGAAACTTAGAAAAAAGTCAGCAGGCGCAGCATGATCTACAAGTTGCTTAAAATATTAGCTCGCGGACTGTCTGGAATGAGGTTATGAGAGGGAGGTACAGAAATGGCTGACTATGTAAAATGGCTCAACAAAGAGCTGGAAAAGGCCTCAAAAGCCTATTACACCGCAAGTGACAATTACCAAGAGACCGGCGATCCACGATATGCCAGATCCCAGGAAAAGGCCGAGAACATGCAAAAGGCTTTTGTTGCAGCGCTGGCGGTTGAAAATAAGAGGCTTGAGGACATAGAACATACCCGTAGGGTTGTATCTGGTCTGTGGGATACAGCCAAGAAGTATCAGGCAACAATGCCGGTCGAAGAAGCCTTGGGGCAAATTATTGCTGATCTTAGGATGGCAAAAATGTTTGGGGAGTGAGAACAAATGATTAAACAAAAGCAAAAAGGCCCGCAGGCTCTGCAAAGCCAAGCGGACCGTGAAGGAAACATAACTAAGACTAGTATACCACGTATTCAAACCTTTTGGGGACAGCTTTGTGATGCGGATTTAGTCACAATCGAAGGTGACGTTTCATTTTACAGACATCTGGTAAAGGTAGGCGAAATGAATGATCTGTTTATGCGGTACAAAAGTGTATTTTGGGCCTGGTCATAATCGGAACCGCTGCAAGTGCGGAGTTCGTTGGTGCAAAGAAAAGGACGGTACATGGGTGATCGGGATGCTGAATGTAGTATTTGCTCCCAGCCCCAGATTTCTCAAACGAACAAGAGGTAGAAATATATGGGTGTGAAAAACTGGTCGGCAGAAGAAGTTGAATATTTGGAGGAAAGCTGGGGCAATTTATCGGTTGCGTATATTGCCAAAAGACTAGGCCGGACACCTACAGCCATAAACATCAAAAAAGATAAATTAGGCTTAGGTCCATATTTAGATGCTGGGGATTACGTGCCTTATAGGAAGCTCATGCAAGTACTGGGTGATGTTAATTATGACGTCTATAAGAATGTGTCGTGGGTAAAAGAAAGAGGGTTTCCGGTTAAATATAAGCGGATTCATGGTAAGCATAGGTTCAGGGTTGTTTACCTTTCGGATTTCTGGAAGTGGGCCGAGCAAAACCGGAGCATGATTAATTGGGCATCAGTCGAGGAAAATATACTTGGCGAAGAGCCCGCCTGGGTGAAATTGCAACGGAGAGTTGATTATTACGGCAAGGCAATTTATAAGGGTAAGAATACACCCTGGACACAGGAAGAGATACTGCTGTTGGTCCAACTACTGAAACAGCATAAATACACTTACATTGATTTAGTCGCAAAGCTGAAACGGAATCATAATGCGATCCAGCGCAAGATATATGATCTTGGCCTAAAAGAGCGCCCAATACAGACAGACAGTCATAATTACTGGACAAAAGAGGACGTGGTAAGGCTGGAACAGATGATTCTGCAGGGTTATAGTTACGAGCTAATGTCAGTGGAGTTAAGCCGGACAGCAAAGGCAATCAGGGGAGCAGTACGGCGGAAATATGGAGCAGAGAAGCTGGATAAGGTGAGGAGGAAGGTTGTAAATGGATATCAGAATACAGTCAATGAGTCTGAGAAACTTCAAAGGAATTAAGGATTATTTTCTTGATATAAAAGGCCAAAATACCACTATCAGTGCAGCTAACGGTCTTGGAAAGACAACTCTTTACGATGCGTTTTTATGGGTACTATTTGGAAAGGATTCGACCAACCGCATGGATTTTTCGGTTAAGACTACGGATGCGAACGGCCAGGAAATCCACGGGCTGGAACATGATGTTCAGCTTAACCTCGCGGTTGATGGCAGTATTATTTCTCTTCGCAAACAGTTCACCGAAAAATGGATCAAGCGCAGAGGTGAGGCAAATAAAGAGTTTACCGGTCATGAAACATCTTTCTGGATCGACGATGTGCCGGTTAAGAAAAACGAATATGTTAAGAGAATTGAAGAGTTTGTCCCGGAAAGCATATTTAAGCTGCTGACTAATCCTTATTACTTCAATCAGCAGTTCAGCTGGCAGGATCGGCGCAAGCTGCTTATGGAGATATGCGGTGATGTGACAGATCTTGACGTAATTGCCTCTGATAATAAGTTGGAAAAGCTCAATGAAATTTTGACCGGCAAGTCAACTGAAGACTACAGAAAGATTCTGGCCGAACGAATCAAAAAACTAAATCAGGAGATTGAAAAAATCCCAGTCAGGATCGATGAATTAAACAGTACTCTGCTGGACGGCGGGAATATAGAATATGAGATTGTTGAAGCTGGCCTGGCTGATTTCAAGGCCAAGCTCAATACGATTGAGCGGGAACTTGCCGGGGCAAATGATACAGCCGGCCAACTGAGAGAGAAGCAACAGCAGTTATTCAAGCTTGAAAGAGACATCGAAGAACGGAAAAGAGAGTTTGAAAAGCAGGCAAATGCCGGGAATGCTGAACTCCTTAGTGAAAAGCAGAAGTTGGAAATGAAACTCCTGGAATTAGATAACGAACGGACAATTTGCGAAGCATCTCTGGACTTCAAAGGAATTGAAATAAACACCCTTAAAGCTGAAATGGAAGCCCTGCGGGAAAAGTGGGCAGAAGTCAATACAACGAGCTTTGCATCTCCTGACGAAAGAAATTTCATTTGTCCGACGTGTAAGCGGGAGCTGCCGAAGGAAGATATCGAACGGCAGATCAGTGAGATGGAGGTTAGTTTTACCGCGGATAAAGCGCAAAAACTCAGCAAGATAAATACTGAAGGCAAAGACAAGAAAGATCGCAAGGAAAAACTTGAAGCAGAGTTGACTGAACTTGAAGAAAAGGTGCTCAAGAATAATGTGGTTTCCCGGGAGCTTAACGACCGTATTGTCGAGATAGAAAAGGAACTTTCCCCGAAGGTTGAAACCGAAATAAATTATTCAGATGATGCTGAGATCCAGCGCTTAAAGCAAGAGCGGAAAATTATTCAGATTGAATTGGACAAGCCTGCGAAAAATGCAAGTACTGAACTACTGCAGCAAAAACAAGAGATTGTGGCCCACATCGAGGATCTGAACCGGGTGCTTAATCAACGGGAAGTAACAGAAAAGACCAAGGCAAGAATCCAGGAGCTCAAGGCCGAGGAAAGAAAGCTGGCCCAACAGATCAGCGAGGCCGAAGGGCAGAGATACCTGATCGAGAGATTTATAAAGGCGAAGGTAAATTTGCTTGAGGACAGCATCAACAACCGGTTTAAATCGGTAAAATTTAAACTGTTCGACGTGCAGATCAACGGTGGCATAGTCGAATGCTGTGAAACTCTGATAAACGGAGTACCATTCGCGGACGCAAACCATGCTGGGCAGATAAATGCTGGGATTGATATTATTAATACCCTGTCAGATCGTTACAAACTAAGCTGTCCGCTATGGGTGGATAATGCGGAAGCAATTAATCAGCTGGCCGAAACAGCAGGCCAGGTTATCCGGTTAGTGGTTAGCAATGATAAAGAAATGAAAGTCGAGGTTGATGGATAATGGCAAATGAATTGATGGAAGTTAAAGCTGATATAGTTCCCGGATTCGGAAGTTTACAAAGCTTCGAGTTTACGCAGAGAGCTGCAAACTTACTGGCAAGCTCGACACTGGTACCGAAAGAATATCAAGGCAACCTACCAAACTGCGTGATCGCCTTGAATATGGCCGCAAGGATGGGCGCTGATCCATTGATGGTAATGCAAAACCTCTATATCGTTTACGGACGTCCGGGATGGTCAAGCCAGTTCTTGATTTCAACACTTAACACTTGTGGACGGTTTACGGCCCTCAGGTATAAATGGGTTGGAGAACAAGGCAAGGACTCTTTTGGCTGCAAAGCCTGGGCAACAGAAAAGGCCACCGGCGAAAAGCTGGAAGGATCAACCGTAACGATCGACATTGCAAAAAAAGAAGGCTGGTATACGAAGAATGGTAGCAAGTGGCAGACGATGCCTGAACAGATGCTGATGTACAGAGCCGCGAGTTGGTTTGTGAGAGCATATGCTCCAGAATTGGCTATGGGAATGCACACCACAGAGGAAATTATCGACATCACAACTGAGCCCGCAGAAGATATTCAAGCAACAATTCAGCAAAATGCAAACAAGGAAGTAATCGACATTGCACCAGAGCAGCCCGCGCAACCAGAACAACCAGCGCAACCGGATAAACCAATACAACCAGAGCAGTCAGTTACTGCTGGTCCGGACTTTTAGGCCATGAAACTAAAAATACTTGGATCCTCATCCAAAGGTAATTGTTACATCTTGGAGACCGACACCGGCAGTCTAATTTTAGACGCTGGTGTCCGTTTCCCGGACATTCAGAAGGCGCTGAATTTTGACTTATCCAAGGTTCGGGGGGCTTTACTGGGACATGAACACGGGGACCACAGTAAATCATTCAAAGACTTAACCAAAGCCGGAATAGATGTATATTTGAGCCTCGGGACATTCCAGGCCTTATGCCCAGGCTGTTATCCAGGCCACAGGGCAGCCATAGTTGCACCCGGCAGCCAGTTTAATTTGCTCCCAGATTCGGACTTTACGGTACTTCCTTTTAGTGTCCAGCATGACGCAAAAGAGCCGCTTGGTTTCCTGATTCAATATAAACCTACGGGCGAGAAGTTGGTTTATCTCACAGATAGCTATTACAGCCATTATGCCTTTACTGGAGTTAATTACTTTCTCATCGAGTGTAACTACTGTTCAGATATCCTAAAAGCTAACATTGAGGCCGGACTTATCCCGGAGGTGCTCAAGAACCGACTACTAGAAAGCCATTTCAGCATGGAAAATGTGAAGGGTTTCCTCGAGGCGAATGATCTGTCAGAAGTGCGGAAAATAGTCTTGATACATCTTTCGGATGGTAATTCTGATGCTGCAAGAATGGTCCGGGAGATAACCAAACTGACTGGTAAGGATGTTGAAGTTGCAGAGGCCGGAAAAGAGATTGAATTAGAGTTATATCCGTTTTAAGGGGCTGATTAACATTTTAAATCGTGTCGTTCTTATAGGCCGATTAACCAGAGATCCCGAATTGCGCTACACGCCAAATGGTGTTGCCGTATCTAATTTTACTCTGGCAATAGATCGTTCCTTCAAAAATTCCCAAGGTGAAAGGGAAACAGATTTTATTCCCTGCGTAGTTTACCGGCAGCTTGCTGAACTAACAGCCCAATATCTTGCTAAGGGTAAGGTGGCTGCAGTAGATGGCCGGATACAGGTTCGTAATTTTACCGGACAAGACGGGCAAAAACGCTATGTTACGGAAGTTATTGCCGAAGATGTAAGATTCCTCAGCCCGAAAGGTCATTCGGAAGCGTCAGCCGGTGGCGGCGAAAGATCATACGGGCCGGATAACCGAGGATTGGGAACAGAAGTACCGTTGGATGATGACATCCCTTTTTAGGAAGTGGTAATGATCATGATTCAAAATTTTAACCAGACAGTGTTGGAAATATGCAGTACGAACTATAGCAGGCAATGTCATAATTGTCCGCTACGATTAAGATGCTGTGGTAAACGTGATCTTCAAGGTGTGGAAAAGCTGAATCATTGGGTACAGGAACTTAACGAATTGGCTGACAAATTGGTAAGAGGGTGAAGGAATGGCAAGATCAAGGAATATAAAGCCGGGTTTTTTTAGCAATGAATATTTAGCCGAATTAGATCCATTATCCAGAATACTGTTTACTGGGTTATGGTGCCTGGCTGATCGAGAAGGGCGTCTTGAAGATAGACCAAAGAAAATCAAGGCAGAAATATTACCTTACGATGATTGCAATGTTGATGCCCTTCTTGATTCCCTGATGAATGCTGGCGAACAATTTATTATTCGCTATGAAGTTGATGGCATGAAATATATACAGATTAGCAACTTTAAAAAGCACCAAAATCCTCATAAAAATGAGGTTCCAAGCTCTATTCCCGAATACTCGAGAAAAGGAGCGAGCAACTCGAGAAAAATCGTGAGCGATACCGAAAAAATCGGAAGCACTCGGGCTGATTCCCTTAACCTGATTCCTGATTCCCTATCTACTGATTCCTTATCTACTGATTCCCTCAACCGTGAAATCGAAGCAGAAGCAGCAGACGATCCGAAACGGGATAATATCAATCAATCAATCGGAACCGAGTCTATTCATTTTGCAGAAAAGAATTTCGGCAGAGCATTATCACCTGCAGAAGCCGAAGATATTTTAGGCTGGATTGAAACCTTCAAGGCCCAGGGGAGTCCGGATCCGGACGTAATAGTTATCGCCGGCCTTAAACGCTGCGTGGATAACAATACCCGGAAAATGAGTTATCTCAAAGGGATTTTACTTGATTGGCTTAATCACGGCGTCATTACTCTTGATCATATTGCCTCTAAGGATGAAGAGTGGAATGCGAACAAAGAGCGAAAGCGAAAGGGAAAACCGGAGAGCAAGGCATCTCCAGAGAAGTACGAGAGCTTTTACCTCTGACCTTGTGCAGAAAGGAGTATTTCTATGGCCAAAAAAATACGCAAAGCAGGCACACTGCAAACAATCACCGACTCTGAAGATAAAACCTGTCCTGATGCTGGCGAATGCGTCACCAGGAAGATGACACCTGAGGACTGGGCGAAATATGGTCCTTATAAGCCAAGTGAGAATAAATGAGCAAATATAATTCGCAAAAAACCATAGCACTTGGCAGGCAGTTTGACAGCCGGGCAGAGGCGAATAGGTACCGGGAGCTTGTTCTGATGCTCAAAGCCGGGATAGTGACGGATATCGAATGCCAGCCGGTTTTTATTCTCCAGGAGAAGTTTAAGAAAAACGGAAAGACTATCCGGGAGATAAAATATATAGCTGATTTCAAAGTGACCTATGCGGATGGCCATGTGGAGATTGAGGATGTTAAAGGGATAAAGACTGAGGCCTTTAAAATAAAAGCCAAGCTATTCGAGAAAAGATACCCGGAATTATCAATCAGAATACCTTGATCAATTTGTAAGGATTACTTACAACTTCAGAGTTGAAAATGGAGGGATAACTCGTGAGTGAAATTTGTCCAAACTGTGGCAGTCAGTGTATAGTCCCGTTTGGTACCTGTGGGAAATGCATGAACTGCGGGATGAGACAAGGTTGTGACTAGGAGGAAAGAGATTTGGGATATATTTTGTGTTCGATTTTTAGTTTGGCAGCTGGGGCTATCTTGATGGCATTAGTAACAGCTAAGGGTATGAGCAAAGAGTTGGACCGTGTCTATGAGCAAGGCTATAATACCGGGTGCACTAGGACCTGGGCGCAGATCAGAAAGTTTAACCAGAAAGGTAACAAGGGTAAGTGATTGCAAAAATACAGATAGCAGTATCAGCACTAATCTTGATTGTTAATACCTTGCAATTATGGACCATGAAAAAGAATGGAAACCGGAGGGCGGAATGACCAAACTGGAGTTGCGAGAATACCAATGGATTCAGAGGAACATAAAGAAATTGAGAAACCGACTGGAATATATTCAATCCCTGGCCACAAAAAATACTACACAGCTGCAGAGGGTACCGATCCGGTCGCTGGGATCCACATCAGATATAGTCGGAAATACGATAGCTGAGTATGCTGAGGAGATTACTGAGCTGCAGCAAGAAATCATGAATCAATTACGTAAGGCCTGTGCTGAGGAAAATAGAATTGAGAGAGCGATTCAGACATTGCCGGCTCGGGAAATGTATCTGATCAGGGCCAGGTACATAGAGATGCGAAGCTGGGAGCAGATAGCGGTCGATATGAGTTACGAATGGGCACATGTGCATAGAATACATGCAGGGGCACTCCGACAGCTGGCCGGGAAAGAATGATACAAAATGATATATAGTTTTATGCTATATTGGTATTGTCAAAGGTCGTCCTGATGGGCGGCCTTTTATCATTACTTGAAATTAGGTGATGTGATTGTCAAAATGTAAGCATTTTAAACCTAAAAGTAAGGGACTGATATTAAACTGTGCCAACTGCCGGCGCTGGACTGGTGAGGCATGCAAAGATCGGGAGTTGCTGATCCAGGAGTATCAGGAGTCAACGGAGTTTAGGACCTACGATCATATGATGAGAGATAACAAGGGTTTGAGGCTGGACTAATAACGGGAGGTGAACACGGATGGCAAAAATGACAAAGAAGCAGCAGTTATTTATCCAGGAATATCTGATAGATCTGAACGCGACTCAGGCTGCTATCCGTGCCGGTTATTCTTCAAAAACTGCTAATCGAATAGCAGCTGAAAACATGTCAAAACCTGTCATTCAAGAAGCAATACAGAAAGCCATGGCTGAACGTTCCAAGCGAACTGAAATCACAGTTGACAGGGTATTACAAGAGTATGTCAAGATCGCATTTGCTGACATAAAGGATTTTCTCAGTTTCCGGACTGAAAAAACTGTTATCGACTATGACAAAGAAACCGGAGAGCCAATAATTGATTATGCTCAGATAATAGAAATGAAACCCAGTGACGAAGTAGACGGCACCATGATCCAAGAAGTTTCTATTTCGCCTAAAGGCGTATTCCAATTCAAACTACACGATAAGAAAGGCGCCTTGGATATGATCGGCAAACATTTAGGAATGTTTAAAGACAACCTAAATATAAATGGTACAGTCACGGTCAAAAATCCTTATGCTGCCCTGAGTGAAGAAGAGCTAAGAAAGCTGGCAAAAATGAGTGATGCCTGATGAACAAGGTACAACTGGCTGCAAGTGGCGCAAAGATAGAATTAGCGAGGCGGCACTTTTATGATTTCTGCCAACTACGGGCCCCGGACTTCTACAAGGATGATCGGCTGTACCTGAAGCAGATATGTGAAGAAACCGAGTACTTCATGCGCTCCGACGATGATGTCCTGGTTGTCAATATAGGCCCAAGGTTTGGCAAGAGCCGGACAGCGATGCTGCTTGCCCAATGGGTATACGGTCAGGATAAGACAGTCAAGATTATGACTGGGTCTTACAATGAGACGCTTTCCTCAACTTTCTCCAAGGCAGTCCGGAACGGGATCCAGGAAGAGAAGGCTGATCTGACCAGGATTGTCTACAGCGACATTTTTCCTGAGACCAGGATCAAGCGCGGCGATGGGGCCATGAATCTCTGGAGCCTGGAAGGCGGCCATAACAACTACCTGGCCACGTCTCCGACAGGTACGGCGACAGGCTTCGGGGCTAACCTGATGATTATCGACGATTTGATTAAATCGGCCCTGGAAGCATACAACGAGAACATTCTGCAGGGGCACTGGGACTGGTTTACGAATACCATGCTCTCCAGGCTGGAAGAAGGCGGCAAGATCATTATCATAATGACACGCTGGAGCAGCAAGGATCTGGCTGGACGGGCTCTTGAACACTTCCGGAATGAAGGCCAGAAGGTGCAGCATATCTGCATGAAGACTCTGCAGGACGATGGTACAATGCTCTGCCCGGAGATCCTGTCTGAGAGATACTACAGGATGAAGATAAAGGCCATGGGGGCCGAGATCGCCAGCGCCAACTATCAGCAAATCCCGATCGACTTCGAGGGCAGGCTCTATAGCAGCTTTAAGACTTACAATGACATTCCCAGGGACGAGCATGGAAACCCGCTCTTCACAGGAATTTATTCTTACTGTGACACAGCGGACGAGGGCAGCGATTATCTGTGTAACATCATCTTTGGTCTTTATCAGAGGGAGGCCTATGTACTGGATGTCTACTACACTAAGGCCGCTATGGAGATCACCGAGCCAGAGACGGCCAAACGTCTGCACGAAGAAGAAGTCAGGCTGGCCTATATCGAGAGCAACAACGGCGGCCGCGGCTTTGCCCGCCAGGTCGAGAGGCATCTGAAGGATGACTTTGAGAGCAACCTGACGAAGGTCGTCTGGTTTCACCAGGTTGAGAATAAAAGGGCCCGCATCCTGAGTAACGCGACCTGGGTCATGGATCACATTTATTTCCCGGTTAACTGGGCCGATCGATGGCCAGAGTACCATCTGGCCATGATGACCTACCAACGCGAGGGCAACAATAAGAACGATGATGCCCAGGATACCACGACTGGCGTCGCCGAGATCGTTAATCGTAAGGTAGGCGGGCGCAAGAAAAACTACAGCGGGAAGGGGGTTAGAGCTTGATAGATTATAACGAGCTTTTAAAAACAGAAATGACCAGCCTGTACGGTGATCTCCTGGAGAGGATCAGCACGATCAACGGTTGGTACACTATCTATAAGGGAACGCAGGCTTGGCAGCTGCCGGAAGACCTTGACTACACGCCGACTAGAAAGGTCACGAATCTGATCAAAAAGGTGATCGACTTCCGGGCCCGTTATATGTTCGGCAAAATGCCGTACTTCGACCTTAAACCAACAGTACCGGACGCCAAGGGCAGCACAGCCAACCAGGACAAGGCGGCTGAGAAAGAAGGCTTGCTGCAACAGATATTCACTGAGAACCGCCTTCATGCCAAGCTGCTCAAAGGGCGGAAGGATTGCAGCATTGGCGGCAGGGTTGCAATTAAGCTCTGGGCCAAGAAGGACGAGGGCTTGAAGATCGTTATTAGCCCTGCCCAGGAGTTCTTCCCGCTTTTCAACCTGGACGATGCCGATGTCCTGGAAAAAATCATCTTTGTTTATCAGCTAAACGATGAGCCCAGCAAAGTGGATCAGCGGATCAAGAAGCAGACCTGGGAAATGATCGGCGGTAAATGTATCCTTAACGAAGCCAATTATAACGGCTACGGCAATGTCGTCGAGATCATTGACGAAGAGTATGACACGGGCCTGGCTTTTATCCCGATTATAATAGTGCTGAACGGTGGTCTTTCCGGCGAAACTGAAGGCGAGAGCGATGTCGAGGCCCTGTGGAGTAATCAGGATGCCTACAACAGGCTGACCAGCGACGATATCGACGCCCTGAAATTCCAGATGTTCGGTCAGGACGTTGTTACTGATGCCGACGAGGGCAGTATTCAGGGTATCAAGATCGCACCGGGAGCCCTGATCGACCTGCAAACCGATCCTGCTGCCGTGAACAAGCAGGCGGCCATCCAACGGCTGGAAAGCAATTTTACTTACGCTGCCAAGTTCGCTGATACTGTTAATCGGGTCAAGAATGATCTGTATGACACCCTGGAAGTGCCAAATGTCGGACTAGAACAGCTCCAAGGACTGATGCAGAGCGGCAAGAGCATGCGGGCCTTATACTGGGGCCTGATGTCGGCCTGCGAGGAAGACTGGACAGAGTGGGGTACGGCTCTGGAAAGAATGGTTGATTATATCCTTCAGATGGTCAAGGCTTACAATCTGTACGGCAGCAGAGCAATCGCCGAATACGAGACTGCCCTAGAAATTCATCACTATTATCCGATCCCAGAGGACGAGGACGAAGGCAAGCGCCTGGACATGGATGAGGTTACTACTCAGGTACGCAGCAAAAAATCCTACATGAAGAAGTGGGGAGAATACGAGGACGAGGAAGCCGAACTGGATCAGATCAAAGCTGAGAAAGAATTATTCCAGGACAACTTCACCGCGGCCCTGATCGACAACGCTGCCGGAAATACGGAGTAGGTGAGGACTAATGACGCAGTATGTGGAAATGGCTCTGAAGTCCCGCCGGAACGTCTCTATGATCACCTTGCAGCAACAGCAGGAAATTGCCGCTATCTATGGCAAGGCCATCAGGAACCTGGCTAAGCAGGCCGCTAAGGGCAATAACAAGTCTTTAACAATGCGCTGGCAGCTAGACTACAAGAAAGCGCTGGAAAAAGAAAAGGCACGCCTGCAAGCAGAGATTGACAAGACCGTGCAAAGGGGGATAGTCGAAGCGGCCAAGCAGGGCACTATTGCAGACCTGGATTTCTTCAAGCGCATCCAAAAGCGGGCAGGCATTGATCTGGGAGATCACTTTACCGATATGTTCTCCCAGGTGCCGACAGAGACTTTGCAAACCATCATTTCCGGGGAGCTCTACAAGGACGGGCGCAGCTTGTCTGACCGAATCTGGAATTACAACGACGGCCTGGGTAATGACCTGGACTATATGATTAAGCAGGCCATCGCCGAGAAAAGGTCTGCTATCCAACTGGCCGCAGATGTCGAGCGTTTTGTCCAGGAACCGGCCCGACGATCCACAGACTGGGGTCGCTGCTATCCCGGGCTGAAAAGTAAAGAAGTTGACTCCAATGCCATGCGGCTGGCCAGAACATCGATCAACCATTCTTACCAAACAGCCACGATCCAAAGCGCCGGTAAGAATCCGTTTGTCGAAGGGATCGAATGGCGGAGCGCCATACAGCACGGCCGTACCTGCGATCTATGCAGGGAGCGGCACGGCCAAATATTCCCGAAAAACGATGTTCCTTTAGATCACCCGAGCGGCTTATGTACCATGATCCCGCATATCCCGAAGAGTCTGGACGAGATAGCTGACGAGCTGAAAGCCTGGGAAAAGGGCGAAAATCCTGATCTTGATAAGAAGCTCAAAGGTATTGCAACTGTAAAGCCTAAGCCTAAGCCTAAGCCAAAACTAAAACCAAAACCTGAGCATAAGTCCAAGCCTAAGCCCAAGCATTATGTAGATATTCACGACATGACGCAGGAAGTGAACGAGGGTCTGGCGAAATACTTTGAGGGAGCTATTGAGCATGGACGGAAAACTGGTCACGAATGTCTATATACTATTAGCTCCAAAACCGGGCAGTCAGTAAGTCCAAAGTTAAAGGGTACGGTCAATGGTGTTTCCTTCTCCAGAGATTTAATTGACCTGCTTAACAACTCCGAGGATGGCAGCCTGATATTAATACACAATCATCCAGGTAGCAGCAGTTTTTCGTGTGAAGACATAAGCGTTGCTGTGAGCAGGAGATCAGTAAAATACATTACTGTTATCGGTCACGATGAAACCAAATATCTGTTAGCCATTGGGAGTGGGCAACGGCCCACCCATAATGAGCTTGTACTGGCCTGGAAAGAGGCAAACGCTACCCATTACGATTATTATTGCAAAAAGGTCGTAGGTGGGGAAATGTCGTCGCACGATGCCTGGAGAGAGCAGACGGATTTAATGGTAAAGGACATGGCCGCAAATTATGGCTGGGATTATAGGAGGGTGTTGCCGGATGACAAGTGAAAAAGATTATGTGTTAGGTCTTGATCTGGTCGCCTTTGTCCCTGATTACACAAAGACGCTGGAAGAGAATGAGGAAATCTGGCGGCAAAAGTATTTTGATGTTTATGGCGAATATCCACCAGAAGAAAAGAAATAAGCACAGAAACACCTGAAATGGTGTTTTCTTTTTGCAGATAATAAAGGATATTAAACAGCCTTCCAAGGGCTGTTTTTTATTACCCTGCTCTGGGTTAGTATTTACGGAGCATAAATGTAAAGACCACAAAGGCGGAGCCGACCGCTTAATAAGGCAAGAGGGAAAGGAGTTTGTACTGCATGGATTTAAAGGAATTATTTGGTGAAGATCTGTTCAAACAGGTGAGCGAAAAAGTCGGGGATAAGCACAAGCTGGCAATCGTGTCTGACGGGACATGGATACCAAAGGAGAAATTCGACAGCGTCAATACTGACAAAGGCGAGTATAAAAAGCAGGTAGATGAATTGAGTAAGTCTTTGGGGGAGCTCAAAGACAAGTTGAAGGACAACGAGGGGGCTGGCCAACAGATAGCCGACCTTCAGAATCAGATCAAGGACAAAGAGGCCGAGCTGGGCAAGGCCCGCAAAGAGTCGGCCACAAAGCTGGCCATCATCAAGGCAAATCCGAAAGATGTGTCAGACATTCTGCCGCATATCAAGCAAGACTCAATCACGATAACCGAAGCAGGTGAGATCTCTGGCCTGGAAGAACAGCTCAAAACCCTGAAGGAAGGCAAGCCGTATCTCTTTAACGAGGAGGTTCCTGGAGGTACGGGGGGCAGCAAAGGCGGCGGGCCCAGAAGGGGTGGGAATGAGACCAAGAATCCCTGGGCTAAAGATTCGTTCAACCTGACCGAGCAGGGCAAACTATTAAAAGAGAATCCGGAACTAGCCAAACAGTACCAAACCGCGGCGCAATCATAAGCGCTGCACATCTTTGAAAAACAGGAGGATGATGAACAATGACAGCTACAAGAATTGCAGATGTAATTATCCCGGAAGTATTCGTGCCTTATGTGACCAGCAGAACAGCAGAATTGTCCGCCCTGGTGCAGAGCGGCATCATGGAGGCCAGCAACCAATTCGACACCCTGGCCAGTGTTGGAAGCGAAACCGCTAATATGCCTTTCTGGGGAGACCTGACTGGTGATGACGAAGTCCTGGCCGACGACGGCGCTTTGACTCCTGGCAAGATTTCAGCCAGCAAGGACGTCTCGGTTATCCTGAGAAGAGGCCGGGCCTGGGGAGCCAACGACCTAGCCGCTAACCTGGCAGGTAGCGATCCGGCAAAGGTGATCGGTGACCTTGTGGCTGCATACTGGGTACGGCGACAACAGGCTATTATGGTCAAAACTTTGACCGGAGCTTTTGCTGCAGCTTCGATGTCCGGCAACCTGCACGACATCAGCGGGGCAGGTGCTGGCAGCTGCGAGATCAGTGCTCCCAGAACAGTAGACGCCGCCCAGTTACTTGGCGACGCTAAGTCCAACCTGGTCGGCATCTGTATGCACAGCGCAGTCGAGGCTTATTTGGCCAAACTCGACCTGATCGACTTTGTTAAAGGCTCTGATGGCCGAACTGAACTAGCGTACTTCATGGGCAAGCGGGTTATCCCTGACGATGGCTGTCCGGTGTCCAACGGTGTCTATGATACCTATCTTTTCGGCCCTGGAGCTATTGCTTTCGGCAACGGCAGTCCGGTGGATTTTGTCCCGGTAGAAACCGACCGTGACAGCCTGGCTGGGGAAGACTATCTGATCAATCGCAAAACCTGGGTACTCCATCCCAGAGGGATTAAGTGGAAAGGTAACGCTGCAGGAGTCAGCCCGACCAATACCGAGCTGGCCACCGGAACCAACTGGGAGAGAGTCTGGGAGAACAAACAGATCCGGATCGTTCTCTTCCGTCATAAGATTGCGTAAGCGTAAGGGCATGGAATACCATGCCTTTACCTATTTCATAGATTGAGAAAAGGAGATGTTGCAAATGGCAGATATTTTTTCCGCAATCAGGAAGCCGTTGGCTAATCTTTTTGCCGGGGTTTATGCTGCAATCAATGCGAAGTTCGACACTTTGGACGAAGACTTGGAAAGCACCATTGAGACCGCTCTGGAGACTGCCGTACCAACAGCTCTGGAGACAGCTTTGCCGACTTCCCTGAATACGGCCCTTCCGGATGCCATTATCGAGAATATCGGTGCGGCTATCAAGAAGGCAGCGATCACCCTGAACGGTATGGCCTATACACCAGTCAATTTCGGGGATGATTCGGCGGCAATCCTGGAGAGTACAATTACTGGCCCCTTCGACGTTTCGGGAGTGGGTAACGGCGGCACTCTGATCCTGGATATTGACGGTAGTGGAGAACAAACCGCTACCATCAACTACACCCAGGGCAAGTCCGTGTCCGGAGCAAGTCCTTCGACTGATATCTCCGGAGAGTCGGATAGTAAGTTTAAGATTTCCGTCGATGGCGATACTGCTGAGGAAGTTACTCTGACAGTGGGCAGCCTGAACAGTGGGGCGCTGATCGCCGCTGCTATGCAGACCGGGATCCGGGCCCTGGGTGGTAAAAAGGCCCTGGTTACTGTGACCCACAATGATGTTGAAGCAGGGAAATACTGCATCGTTAGTGCTGACGGTGGAACCGGATCGGCAGTTGTCATTACTGCTGCTGAAAACGGTAGCATCACCGAAGAGTTGAAGATCGGTACGGCTGCTGGCGGCACAGAAACCGCTGGGACTGGGGACTGTGTTAGCGCCAAGGCCGTCACAGCTGCAGAGATCGCTGCGGTTTGCGTAACCGACATCACTGGGGCAACCATGACCGACAATGACGGGAAAATCCTCATTACCAGTGATACTGAGGGCGTGGATAGCAGCATCGTCGCTGGCAACAGTACGCTGAAGACTGTCCTGGGAATCGCCCAGAACGCTGCCGGATATGGAGCACAAGGCCTGAATCTGGACGATGCTGAGGACGGCAATTATGTCGTCAATGCGACTTTGAAGAACGTCACATCGTTGGCGGGCAAGTGCCTGAGTGTTGCAAATAGGACAGTGACTGGTTTCCGTGTCTACTGTGAAACAACAGCAGCTACTGACGCCATCGATCTGATCATCATGTAGGAGGTAGCCCATGGGACTGGCATCATTTAATAGGGCCAGACGGAAGGTGGAGGCCGAAAAGGCCTCTGCTTTACTGTTACTGGCAGAGTATACCCAGGAACAAGTGGTCGCGGAAGCCGGAGACGCCCTGGAGCCAATAGTAGAAGAAGTGGAAGACACCCAGGAGCCGGCAAATAATCAGAAAAGACGATCCAAGGCACAACCTGAAAGCAAGTGAGGTGGTGAATAGTGGCTGATCTGGCTGATCTGAAACTAATGATTGATGAGGCCAACTATCCGTACTTCGAGGATGACGCCCTTGAGGCTGAGATCGACAAGATCGGGACGGTCGCCGGAGTGACCTTGCAGAGTATCGCCAGGGACTTATGCTTCATCAAGGCTGGGATCCAGAAGGTGCGGCTGGGCGACATTTCGATCCCTGCCCCGCGGGAACACTTCCTGATGCTCAGCCGGAAGTACCGGACGAATCAGACAGGAAGGGTGGCAAGGGCTGATGTCTTTGACGAATAACAAGTATTATGAGGCCTACATCCAAAAGCTGATTAACGTGAATCCGGTCGAGATAACAGTGAACAGAAAAGTGCCGACGCCTGACGGGTACGGCGGGAACACAGTCACGGAGCAAGCTCAGGCAGCGCAAACTGTCGGCGTATTCAACAAGATTACATTTGGGGGCGTGATTGCCGACAAGGGCGTCTTTCTGAACAGCACGCTGAACATCCTGGCTCTTGGTGACGCCAATCTCGAAGAGGGCGACGTCTTCGAGTACGGCGGGAAAAAGGTGCGGGTGGTGGATCTTACGACTTTCCGGGACATTCACAAGCAAGGCAAGCTGGAGGCGATTGGCGATGCTTAAAATTGATACCAGAAACTTCCGGCTTGATAAAGCAGCTGCCAAGCACAGGCAGGCTCTGACCATGTTCGCAGAGACTGCAGCCGAAAAGATGGAGGGCGAGGCCAAGTCCAGGGCCCGGTGGACTGACCGGACAAGCAACGCCCGCAATTCTATCCAGGGAACATCCGGCTGGGAGGGACCTTTGCTGAAAATCGTACTTTCCGGCAATATGAATTACAGCGTTTACCTAGAGCTGGCCCATGAAAAGAAGTACGCGATCCTGAAGCCGACGATCGACCGGAACAAGACAGAGATTAGCCGCGGATATAGAAAGCTGGTGAGTGATTGATGTGGGAAGAGATCTTTCAGAAGCTTAACAACAAGGGCCTGAATCCTTTTCCGATCGGCCAGCATGTCGGTCTTTGCACGGAGAATTATTGTGTGGTACGGGAAGGCCAGCAATCGCCGTCAGTGAGCGGCAACCGGGCCGGATCCAGGCTGGTCGAAGTGATCCTGTTTGTTCCGATTGGCAGCTACATCCAGGCTGATGTTTATGCAACGGCTATAAGGGCAGCACTAAAGGAGCTGTCAGCAATCCGGAAGACGGAGAGCGAAACGCCCTGGATCACAGACGACGAGGTCGAGGCCTATACGTCGTCAATAGAATACCAAATACTGAAGAAAATGGAGGGATAATATGGCAACAGTACATGAGTTTGCCCTGGCTAATATTGCGCGGGTAGACATCATCACCGAAGAGCAATCGCCTGTCACTTACAGCCTGGTCGATCAAGCCAGTGAGGCTAATGTCGAGGCTTTCCTTTCGGAAGGCAAAGAGGACATTCTGCGGGTCAAGAATGTTATTAAAGCGCTCAATAAGCTGGAAGATATCGCGATGGGCTATGATATTACCCTGTCCACTGTCACCATGCTGGCCGAAGTGTTTGCCCTGATAGACGGAGGTACACTGGTTACGGCTGACGTCGCTCAGGTGGAAACCGCGACTGTGGTCGGAACTATCACTACAGCCGGAAATGCTAAGGTAACAGTTACAGCGAACGGGATGACCGGATCGCCGAAGGATATTTCGGTCGCAGTGGCCGAGAACGATACGGCCTCCGATGTGGCTGGCAAGATCAGGACTGCATTAGGTCTTGATGCTGCCGTCACTGCCCTGTTTACAGTTGGGGGCGCAAGCGCAACAGTTACCTTAACAGCGAAGACAGCGGGAGTCCAGGACAACACGCTGAATATCGCGATTACTAATGACACTTGCGCAGGCCTTACTCCGGATCTGACTTCGGAAAATACGACTGATGGCGGCGTTTCGAGTTTGAGTTATGATGCGCCTCCAGTGGGGAGCGCTGTCAGCCGGACATTGTTTACCATGAAGGTCTATACCGAGGACAAGGATGTCAATGGGGAAACCAAAGGCTATGTGCGTTTTGATTTCCTGCATTGTAAGGGTAAGCCTGTCAATTATGCCTTTAAGGACGGGGAGTTCTTTGCTGAGGAGCTGAAGCTCAGCTCGCGTCCAGCATATGGAGAAAGTCCGGTCTCGCTGGCCTGGGTAAGCTCGCTGCCAGCATAATCTTGTGAAGTAAGGAAATAAGGGAGTGTACGGATGAAGACGACTACTTCAATCACTTTATTTGACGCTGAGGGACAGTCTTTTCAGGTTAAAGTGACCAGGCCCAGAATCTTGGATATGGCGGCCAAGGGAAAAATTCCGAATCCGCTGATGGGGATTGCCACTAAGCTGATGGGCGGCAAGCAGCCGGAGCCTGGCAATATTACGGAACATGCTCAGATGATGGAGCTTTACTGCCGGGCCAGTATGGTAGAACCAACTTATGACGAGCTACCCCTGGATGATGATCAGGTGCTGACTATCTTCGGCTGGGCTACCATAGACGTCCGACAGCTGTCTTCCTTTCGTGGCCAGTCGGGGGATGGCGCAAGCGATCCTGCTGTCCAAGGCCTATCAGACAAGACCGAGCCAGCTGCTGGGGCTGAATGATCCGTACTTGGCCTATTGCCTGGATGAAGTTGCTCTCTGGCTGACAGTAGAAGCCACAGATAAGGACGGCAGGCTTAACTTGGATAGGGTGAAATGGAAGGACAGAAAGCCGAAAAGCAACACAGATTTCATCAACTTTGTTCAAGGTCAAAAGTAGGGGAAAGGCGCTCTTAGTGAGTGCCTTTTCTTTGTGTAAAGGCAGGTGAGAGCATGAGCATAAATTCGGGAACCGTGTACTCGGAACTGGTGCTGGACACGACGAAGTATAACAGGGGCATGGACAACGCCGAAAAAAGGATGAACAGCTTCGCCAGCAGAATGAGCGGCATCAGCGACAAGATGACTTCGGTCGGCAATAAAATGACAATGGGAGTAACCCTGCCGATCCTGGGAGTGGCAGCGGCATCGTTTAAGATGGCCTCTGACACAAATGAGGCGATCAATAAGGTCAATGTGGCGTTCAAGAAAAACTCCGAGGAAGTAAAGGCCTGGAGCAAGACCACGCTGAAAAACTTCGGGATTGCCAGTGGGACAGCCCTGGATATGGCGGCCCTGTTCGGAGACATGGCGACCAGTATGGGCCTGTCAACCGATAAGGCAGCAGACATGTCCATGAGCCTGGTAGGGCTGGCCGGAGACCTGGCATCCTTCAAAAACAAAAGCATCAGCGAAGTGACGACGGCCCTGAACGGTATCTTCACGGGTGAGACGGAGAGCCTGAAAGGGCTGGGCGTTGTAATGACCGTCGCTAACCTGGACGCCTACGCTCTGGCAAAGGGAATCAAGAAGACCTACGAGGAAATGACCGAGGCCGAAAAGGTCAACCTGCGCTATATGTACGTTATGGAAAAGACGGGGAACGCTCACGGTGATTTCAAAAACACGGCTTCAGGGGCAGCCAATCAGATGCGGATGTTCCAAGAGTCGTTGAAGGAGCTGGGGGCTACCTTCGGCGAAAACCTGTTGCCGATTATAACGCCCTTCATCCAAAGGATAAACGAGCTGGTTCAGAAGTTCGGGGCCCTGGATAAAGAGACGCAGATGAACATTATTAAGATTGCCGGACTTGTGGCTGTGGTAGGGCCGCTCACGTCGGGCATCGGCAGGGTGTCCGGAGGAATTGGCAATATTATAAGCCTGGGCAAAAAGGTAGGGCCTATCCTGGCCAAGATAGGAGGATCAGCGTCCCTTGCAAAAGTTGGGATGCTGGGAGTTGGCGAGGCTGCGGCAACTGCTGGGGCTGGAACAGCTGGCCTGGGCGCATCCTTGGGGGCTGCCGGAGCATCTTTGGGAGCAGCGGCAATAGCAGCTGGGCCCTGGATATTAGCTGCCGGGGCAGTAGTGGGTACCGGATATCTTATCAATAAGGCCATGTCAAAAGAAGCCATCCCGGCCGTTGATCTCTTCGCCGATAAATATACAAAAGCTGGGGTTGAAGTGAGTTCCGCGAGCAGAAGTATCGGCGACACTACGGAAGTGATGACGACCAAGATCAGCGAGGTCACGAAGAAGGCCGTCAGCGCTTATATGGATCTGGACACCCAGGCCCAGAAAAGCCTGGATAATCTTTATGTCAACAGCACGAAGATCACCAAGGAAGCGGCTGATAGTATAGTGTCACAGTTCGCAACTATGGGTGAACAGATCAAGGCGGGCACGAAAAAGCGTAACAGTGAGCGGCTGGCAAAAATGCAGGAGTTCTTCGCTAAGTCCAGCACTCTGACAGATAAGGAAGAAGCCGATGCCCTGTCCAAGATGGTCGAGGCCAACAAGGCTAAGGAGGCCGAGCTCGACAATTACAGCAAGCGGGTTACCGAGATAATGGCTGCTATGGCGAAAGAAAACCGGGAAATGACGCAGGCCGAACAGAAGGAACTGGCAACGATCCGGGAAAACATGAAGACTCAGGCCGTGAAGGCTTTATCCGAGCAGGAAGTAGAGTCGAAGGTGCTCCTAGAAAGAATGAAGAGCTACGGCAGCAGAGTTACCGTAGAACAGGCCGGGGAGATCATCCGGAACGCCAACAAGGCTAGGGATGATTCGATTGCGGCGGCCAATGCGCAATATGACCAGACAGTCGCGGCCTTCATCAGGGAGCGGGACGAAACCGGAACCTTATCTGAAGAGCAGGCGACGAAGTTAATCGAAGAGGCCGGACGCCAGCGTGACGAAAGCATAAACAAGGCACAGGAGCTCCGGGAAGGTGTTGTCGGCAAATTCAAGGAGGCACACGTCGAAATTGCCGCTCAGGTAAGCGATGAGGACGGCAGTATTAAGACAGGCTGGAGCAATCTGCAGGCCTGGTTCGACAAGCACCCGCTCATAAAGACGATACAGACCAATATTGCCAACAGCTTCGAGCCGAGGCCCTGGGTGAAAAACTTGCTGGGCTTGCCTGATCAGAATTGGACAGGTACGGACTATTTCAAGGGCGGCCTGACCTGGGTAGGAGAAAAAGGCGCTGAACTGTTAGAGCTACCTGAAGGCACGAAAATTTACAACCATCAGAAGTCGATGGAAATGGCCAGGATGGCTGCTGGCAATTACGGCTTTCCTTCTTCACTGCCAGTTGCAGCGGCAAGCACGACAGCCGGGACACAGTCAACTGTCCATCATACCGGGACCATCAAGGTCGAGGGGATCAACAGCCGGGGGCAGCTGATGGAGGTTATGGATCTTATCGTGGATGAACTGAGAAGGGGGGCGAGGACATAAGCGACAGATTAACAGATTCAAGCGAGGTTGAGATCAGCACGGCTATTATGGATCTTTTCCCTTCCCTGGACGCTCACAAGATCAAGAACAAGCTGCTTAGCGGTCTGACGTTTGTGCAGACCGTAGGAGAGCCGACAAAGGTGATTTCCTTAAAAGTGGTAGCCGATGACGAAAACATGAACCTGATAAACGAAATGGAGTCTACCGGTGAGCAAGTTAAAGTTTATTACGATGACAAGTATTATATTGGCATTATCGACACCCTGGAAAGTTGGCAGGAGCAGCTGGGCGGCGAAGTCGATACCAGGCTTTATGTCGCCGATATGAAGGTGGCTGTGGATCAGGAGGGAACAGTATGAGATCAATCCCTGAGTCCCTGAAAGCCAAGATGATGGAGCTGGCCCAGACCAGGGCTAATGACGCCGATCCGCGCCTGGAAGCGATAATCTCCAGGCATGTTATTCCCATCACAGATTATGATTTCTGGCAGACGGCCCAGGTTGCCGACTTCACGGCCTCCCGGGTGTCGGTGGCTGTGTACAGGCCGGAATACCGGAGGATGCCGCAGAGGATCTATGTCGCCGGGATTGACGACGGTACGGCTAATATCTACAGCGCGCCTTTCGACGGGATCAACGCTCCGCAGTCCTGGTCACTGGAAATGACGATCGCGAATGTGGCGGACATTTCTCTGGCCTTTGCGGGCAGGTTCCGGCCGTACCGGAGACGAACAGAGTTCTGGACAACGGACGAGAAACCCTGGATCTTCTGGATCGACACCAGCGGCGACCTGCATGCGCAATACTGGGACGACGAAACCACTACCGAAGACCTGGGAGCAAACGCGACGAGCTGCTCGGCCACAATGGGCGTCAACGCGGTGCAAAATACTTGGGGCCAGGGCCTTCTGGTCGCCTGGACCACTGAGGCTGGCGCGGTTTTTTACGCTCAGTATTTCGACGGAGTATGGAGCGACGGCATAGCGGTCACCCAGGCGCCGGAGGACGCTGTCGAAGTCACGATCTCCAGACCGGCGGACTGGCGCCTTATTTTTCTAGTCAAGGACGACACTGGCGCCGTGACGGCGCTATATTTCCGGAGTATCGCCCACAGTATGAGTAATTGGGAGCAAGTCGAACTATTCGGCGCGGCGATCACTGACGCGACGATCACAGCGGTCAACTACCAAGAAGGATACGCAGACGAGCAGGTCGAGGCTTCAGCCATAACGCCGGCACCCCGGACCTGCCGAATTACGGCACCGCTACCAGTAAGGGCCTACAATGTCGACGACGGAGCCGGGAACTTTGGCCGGTTTATTTTAGTGCAGTTTGACACCCAAGTCTACGACTTCGAGGATCAAGCGGCCAGCTTCACAATCACCGGCGGCTTTAATTGCCTGGGCACCACGCGCCGGATCGGAGACGGCCATGATCTTCTTTGTTTAGAATTCGAGGACTTTAACAACGCGGTCGGCGATTTAACAATCACATATACACCAGGAACTTTCGGCAGCGGATACGATGAAACCACAGAAGCGGCAGCCTTTAATATCACCTTCACGCCGACAGGGCTGCAGCCGTCAGAAATACCGGCCCCGGAAGTGGTAAGTATTGCTAACGCGGAAGGAGTTGATCCGAACGCATGAGTGAGTACGCAGCCAAAATAGTTATAACCTTCGACAAAGCAATCGCGACGGACCCTGATGTCGTCAACGGCAGTGAGCTCCGGACCGTAAGAGAAACCGGCGGAACGCCTTTTTGCTCAACCAACTACAGCGGGCAGACAGCCGCCCTCGCTTTCGACGGCGACATCGCGACCTACTGGCGGCCCTCGACGGCCGCAGTTCCACAATACATCGGGAAAGACTTTGGTGTCGCGAAAACGATCGGAAAAGCCCGAGTTTATCTGAACACAAGCTATATGCCGAATGCCTATAAAATACAGGGTTCGGACAATGGGGCCGATTATACCGATGTCACCAGCGGAAACTTCATCCAGGCAACGGGATGGGTGGATATAACATTTACAGCGGCAACATTCCGGTATTGGCGGCTTTATATTTCCAGCCTTTCAGATTCCACCATGAGAATTTATGAGCTGGAGTTTTACGCGAGCCGCCCGACCTATGCGAACACTGCCGGGTGGGTCGTTAAAGGGAATGAATACCCATATATCCCGGAGGGCCAGGCGGCGCTAGTTGAGACGACATATACCGTCTACCGGGTGACAAAGTCGGGCGACAATATGGCCATAATTTTATGGCTCGACTACAATCATCGGATGAAATATCCGCAGGGAACGGTCTCCGTTCAGTATACGCCGGCAACTGGCGGGAACATTATGAGCAGCGACGGCGGCGTGCTTGCGGCCTTTATGGAAACATTCACGCCGGCAAACATAGTCCCAATTTTTAACCCTAACGACATTGATAATGTCGAGATCGCCGGTATAACGCCAACAATAACGCTAACTCAGATTTACTATACAAATACGGCCGATCAAGTCCAAGGCCAGGTCGAACTCGCGACGGTCAGCGTAACCAGTGCGGTTTTAACACACATTGACGATCTTTAAAAAAGGAGGGGCAGCATGATCCGAGGACAGAAAATAGCCATGGCGCCCAAAAGGACTTTGGTGACCATACCGATCACACTTAAGATGCACAATCGCTTTGATTTTGAAGTTAGAGACGCAAGGACCGGAGAGCTCAAGCAAAAGGCATACGCCGAAAATATCGTCCTTAATAACTACTGGACAAGGCTGACGAACGGGCCGATGGGTTATGTCAACATTGGTACAGGTACGGGTACGCTTGACCCCGCACGAACAGCATTATTCACATACCTTGATGGAAAACAACTCGGCGGCGATGTTTGGTCAAAAAATATAACCGAGGGATGGGTGGCCATCAAAAAATCAGCGCAGTGGTTGGAGACGGAGCAACAGAATACCGCCTGGACCGAGATCGGCTGCGCCAGCAATAGCATAACCGGCTACCTTTGCACCCATGCGCTTATTAAGGATCAGAACGGGAACCCGGTCACGATCAGCAAAGGCCTGACCGATATAATAACGGTTTACGCCACAATTTACATTTATTACCCGGTTGCGGGTTTTGACAATGGAAATATTATGATACCTCTCCATGAGGCAGACTCGGCCTATCGAGTTCCGCCTATATTGAAAAGTATAGTTAGCAGCACGACAGCTTTTCAATACTATTATGTCGGTCAAGGCGATCTTGTTTATCCAAGCTTATCGGCAATTGATTCAAACTCAGGACTAAACTATATTGGAACAACTTCGCAAGCATACGACGCGCCCAATAAAAAACGATCAGCAACCTGCCCACGTATTGCAGCTGCTTCGGTGAATAACCCTGGCGGAATAAAGAGCATAATATTCGGCTATGCTGATAATTCGCCCAGTTATTCAAATTCACTGGTCGTAAAAATACCATGCACGGCTTTCCCTTACAGCGCAATAGCCGCGGAGAGCATCGGGACCGGTGATGGGTCCACGGTCGATTTTGCAACAGACTTTCCATTCGTCAAGAACGACAGCAGCTTTGTACTAAAGAAAAACGGGAATACACTCACTTATGGCACAGATTACACGGTGGATTTTGGAATACCGAACCAAAGCAGACTAGACGAGTATATGAAACTTATTGCAACAAGCAAGAATACGGCATATCCGGGTATGTATAACGGATTTTTAGGTACTGACGAGTATTGTATTTTTGAAAATCCATTTTATGCAACCTATGGTATTAATACAGTACGGTTGAATGGAATGGAGCTTTTTTGTTCAGATAGTGCCGCCGGACCATGGACATCAGTGGGCTATGCCACATCGGGCGGGCTGAGCACATCCTATCAAACCAAGACGATTGACGGCGCGTATGTGAATAAACGGTATTGGAAAATTATGAAGTACGATACGGGCGTATATCAAAAATGTTATGTGCTGACCTGCACAGCGCTCGCCAATAAAAAGAATATCCATTTTGTAACTGCACCGGCACAGGGAGACACGATCACCGCCGACTACCGCTGCGAGGTTATTGCCAAGGACGCAAATCACGTATTCGATTTCGCAATCGAAATGACTATGCAGGAACACACATCATAAGGAGGTACAATCATGGCGGCTGAACAGCTGATTTTTGAATACTCACGTGAAATTGATGCTGCCGCCAGTCCGGCAGGTGTTGTTCACTATTACACAAATGATGCTCAAATCTTCGCAGTGAAAAACGCGAGCCAGTATGCCCAGGGTGTCCTGGTAGACGCCGGGGACTGGAACAATTACGGTGACCTAGAGGGCCTGCAAAACATGGAGCCGGAGATCACGACCATGCGCCTGGATCATCCCGCCTTTGGCCAAGTGTATGGGATCCAAAGTGATATGACATTTCTGCTTTACGTCTATGCCGGGGATATCGGCGACATGGTGGACATTATGGAGATTAATGAGAAGACCGACAATCAGATCCGGGAGCTGGGCTTTAGCCTATTGAAAACCGGAAACGATATGATGGAGTCTGAAGTCACGCTGTTTCTCCCGGGAGCGGAGGTCAACGTCGCCATTAGCATGGGCGACCATCAGGAGTATTTCAACATGGGCAAGTATTTCCTGGATGATGCTCCTTATGATCCGCACGCGACGATGCTGAGGTACCAGGGAAGATCAACGCTGGGCCGGCTGAAGGATTCCAGCTTCGACGTCAATGCCGCCGGCAGTTATGTGGCGGCTGCCTTCACCGGGACATGTGGGGCTATATCAAAAGAGATCCTGACAACCTACAGTGATGGGGAGATAGCCGAGGCCGATATCATCACTAACCTGGTGACAGAGCTGACGGCGACTTTCCAACCCAGGGACAACGTCCTGGACAAGTTTAACGAGTGGCTGCTTTCGATCGGCTGGGACATGGCCGACCTGGGTGATGGCAGATATGTCGTCGGCCCGCCAGTCGAATTGATCAGCCTGTACCGGAAACAGAACAGATATACCTTCATGCGGAATAGGGATGTTTTCACCCGCTGCATCGACCGATGCGGCGATGGAGTTTACACTAGGGTTTGCGTCAAGTACGGCGATCCGGCCGTTTACTATTACAGAGACATCCCGTATCACGAATACTGGTTTCCACCGAGCTACAAGACTTATTACCTGGACGCTCCGGAGGGCATGGGTCAGACTGAAGCCGAGCTGCTGGGTGAGAGGATGGCTGCCAGGCTGCAATACATCGGCATCCGGGAACAATGCGTCGGTCCGCTCCGGCCTTGGCTGGTTGTCGGTGATGTGGCCCAGCTCAGCGATGACGGAGTGACGGCAACGGTTACAGGGCCCGTCACAGAGCTGAAACATCAGTTCGGAGGACAGGGATTTTTTACGACCTTTATTACCGATTCCGGCGGGGAGATCATTTCGGAGGTCGATGGCGACCTGGTGGTAGTTACGGCCGCGGCAGTATATGGTGCCAACAGGCGGCAGAGTATGACCGATCTTATAAGAAAGGCCTAAAAATAGGAGTTATAGCGACCAGGCAAAATGCCTGGTCAAAGTATTTATGAAGCGGTGGTGTAACGTAGCACGATTCTGAGCTAAGGCATGGTTTACTTGCTTCTTATCAGGAAGTCCCTGTAGCTTGAGCATACTAGACCTAAACCTTTCCATGGGCAGGATAAGCGGCTGTTCAACCCAGCCACGCTTCAACATTAATATAAGAAAGCGGTGGTGGTATTTGACTGAGGCAGAAATCTTGATAGACATAAGGGAGCGGCTGAAGGTAGTCGAAACCAAACTTGACATACTTACTAATAATCCAACTTGTAACAGCGAAAACCATAATGCCGTGGAAAGTAGAGTGGTGGAAATTGAAACCTG
>DDXI01000129.1 GCA_002347475.1 Peptococcaceae bacterium UBA2264 | reverse complement strand
AAACTGATTGTTGAATATATCAGTGCTCATCAGCAAAAATGGAACACGGGGACTGTTCAATAAATTCACCTGAACATTAAATCATGGTATAATCATTCTTAATGAATCTGATTGGACTTGTCTTTTAACAAATAAAGCGGTAAAGATCAGTTTATGATAAAATAGATGCAGTTTTTTAAGGGGTGAATATTAATTGGCTTATTATTACAATGATGTTTCCAGGACGTTCAGCGAATACCTGCTCGTACCTAATCTGACACGAAATGACTGCATGCCAGGCAATGTCAAATTGACGACTCCTGTAATTAAATTCAAGAAAGGGGAAAGATCTTCCCTGGTATTGAAGGTGCCTTTTGTTTCCGCTATGATGCAGGCGGTTTCTGATGATAATTTAGCTATAAGTTTGGCTAAGTACGGCGGGCTGTCCTTCATTTTTTGTTCCCAGCCTATTGCGGATCAGGTCGAAATGATCAAGCGGGTCAAGAAATTCAAAGCTGGTTTTGTTGTCAGCGATTCCAATTTAACTATGGAACATACTTTGAGAGATGTTCTTAAACTCAAACAAAAAATTGGTTATTCCACGATTGCTATTACGGAAGACGGCACTCCGACGAAAAAATTAATGGGTCTTGTTACAACCAGAGATTATAGAGTCAGCAGGGATAACCTGGATAAAAAGGTCAAGGAATTCATGACGCCTTTTTCCAAACTTATCGTGGGAAAAGAAGGGATAAGCCTGAGTGAAGCCAACGATATTATCTGGGAGCACAAATTGAATTGTCTGCCGATAATTGACGATGACCAGAATCTTTGCTATCTGGTCTTTCGGAAAGATTATGATGAGCACAAGAAAAATCCTAATGAATTATTGGATTCGGAAAAAAGATTTGTGGTGGGGGCAGGCATAAATACCCGGGATTACAGGGAAAGAGTACCTGAACTGGTCAAAGCCGGGGCCGATGTCCTCTGTGTAGATTCTTCCGATGGCTTTAGCGAATGGCAAAAAGAAACAATAGAATTTATCAAACAGGAATACAACGATACTGTTAAAGTGGGCGGCGGTAATGTTGTCGACAGGGAAGGTTTCCTGTATCTGGTCGAGGCAGGTGCTGATTTTGTAAAGGTTGGCATTGGCGGAGGCTCAATCTGCATTACCAGGGAGCAAAAAGGAATAGGCCGGGGCCAGGCTTCAGCAGTGATTGAGGTGGCCAAAGCCAGAGATGAGTACCATGAAAAAACCGGGATTTATGTGCCCATCTGCTCGGACGGGGGAATAGTTCATGATTACCATGCGGTCCTGGCGCTGGCCATGGGGGCTAACTTCATTATGATGGGCCGCTATTTTGCCAGATTTGATGAAAGCCCGGCCAAAAAGATAAAAAGAGGCAATAATTATGTTAAGGAATATTGGGGTGAAGGCTCTAACCGGGCCCGCAACTGGCAAAGATATGATATGGGCGAAGATGAGAAATTGCATTTTGAAGAGGGCGTAGACAGTTATGTGCCCTATGCCGGCAGATTGCAGGACAATCTGGCAACATCCTTGAACAAGATAAAGTCGACAATGTGCAGCTGCGGAGCAATCACAATTAAGGAATTGCAGAGAACTGCCAGATTAACACTGGTTTCCTCTACCAGTATAGTTGAGGGTGGGACACATGACATTATACCCAAAGAAAATAATTATTAAAATGCCGGAGTCCAATTTGAACATTATTACGGATTCCAGTAGATACCAGTACAGAAAAGCAGAAACCCATAGGTATTAGTCCTATGGGTTTCTGCTCTCTGTTAAAGGTAATAACTGATTATTATATGTTTCAGAGAAGTTTATAACCGGATTCAGTTTTGGTAATTTTCCTGGTCCTTAATAATCCCCCGATGGCCCTTTTGAAAGCGGCCTTGCTCATCTGAAACTCATGTTCAATATCTTCAGGACGGGCTTTTTCATCCAGGGACAGAATACCCTGGTTGTCTTGCATCGCCTTAATGAGAGTCTCGGCATCGGCATCCATTTGCCTGAAAGACAGTTCCCGGGGCGAAAGATCCAGCTTTCCGTCTTCTCTGACCCGGATTACCCGGGCTTCGACAGTATCCCCAATATTCAGGTTGCTGAAGTATTCGCTGTTGGGGATAAGACCCAGATATTTGTTATCTACAGCTACGAAAGCTCCTGTTTCCGGCTTGAGTAAGTAAATTGTTCCAGTTACTTTATCATTTTTATGGTAAGGGCTGTCAGCGGTTAAATATTTATAAATATCGGTTGTGCAGCTTAATCTGCCGCTTTTATCCAGGTAGACGTAGACGAGATAACTGCGGTCAATCATAAGAGGATATTTCTGTTCCCTGAAGGGCAAAAACAAACCTCTTTCCAGTCCTATGTCTAAAAATGCTCCGATTTTCGTTTGGGCAGTAACTTTCAGGTAGGCTAAATCTCCGACCTTAGCCAAAGGCTCCCGCGTTGTGGCAATCAGCCGGTCTTCGGAATCCCTGTAAATAAAGACCTCTAAATAGTCTCCCTCTTTAGCATCTGCAGGTTTTTGTTTCAGCGGTAATAAGACATTATCGTTCCTATTTCCGGTTTCGGCATCCAGATAGGCGCCAAAGGGTGTAAAATTAGATATCTTGAGTTTATTTATCTTGCCAACCTCAATAATAGTGATGTCCTCCTTTTCTGGTCCCGGTTGCTCTGGTTTGACGCTGACCCTTTAATTATAACACATTGAGGGTTAAGATCAGTGGTATTCTCATTATCTTGATATCTTGATCCTGAATTAATCTATAAATAAATCTATAAATCAATGAGCAGGCAGAATGAGGAAAAAACCGATTCATTCAGAGCTTGTGACAGGTTTTGAGGGGGAAGTATGGAGACATATCAAGAAAAAGTAAGGCAGGAACTTCAGCACTGGCAAAAAAAGATGCTGAAAAAACCGTCGATTTCCAGCAAGCTGACGAAAAGGCTGCAGACAAAATTTAACGATTTGATTCCGGACAAAGTGCAGGCTGCTTTTACTTTTGCCATCAGTAATATGACCAAAGCGGTGCTGCTGGGTTCAGAGTATACTACCCGTAAGTCGGCACTTTACCAGGGCTCCTTGGAAGAGAGAGACAAGTCCTGCCGGGAAAAATTAGCCTTTTACCGCAAAGCTGCCTTAACTACGGGAGCGGGAACCGGAGCAGGCGGAATCTTTCTCGGACTGGCTGATTTCCCTCTTCTTCTGAGCTTAAAAATCAAGTTTCTCTTTGAGGCTGCCAGCATCTATGGTTTCGATGTCAAGGATATTCGGGAAAGAATCTACATTCTGACTCTCTTCCAGCTGACCTTTTCCTCAGCACAGAAAAGAGCGGTCGTTTTTCAGCGAATTGTCAATTGGGAAGAATATCTGCAGGAACTTCCTCCTGATCTGAAAAGTTTTGACTGGCGCGCCTTTCAGCAAGAGTACCGTGATTATATTGATTTGGCCAAGATGCTCCAGCTGGTTCCGGGAATCGGAGCCTTTGTGGGGGCTTATGCCAACTATAAGTTAATGGATAAATTGGGAGAAACAGCTATCAACTGTTACCGACTGCGGTTGCTGCCAAAAACTGGGCAGGATCAGTAATCTCAATTATCAACTTCAGCCTATTCAGCCTGATCCGCTGCAAAAAAAACAGCCCATCATATCAAGATATGATGGGCTGTTGAGCAATTAACAGCATTTAACAGTAATTAACCTTTCAGGCGTTTTTCCAGAGCATCAACCTGGTTGATTAATTCTTTGGGAAGAGTCGGGCCATAGGTGGCATAATGCTCACGAATGGAAGCAACTTCATTCAGCCATTGAGCTTTGTCAACTTTGAGCAGTTCTGTCATTTCGGCATCACTGACATCGATTCCAGTACGATCAATAGCATTTACGGTCGGCATGTAACCGATTTCGGTCGTAACTGCTTCGCCTTCGCCGGAACATCTTTCGATAACCCATTTCAGGACACGGCTGTTTTCGCCGTAGCCAGGCCACAGCCATTTGCCGCTTTCGTCTTTGCGGAACCAGTTGACATAGAAGATCTTCGGCAGTTTTTCCGGATCAGGGGCATTAGCACCGATGTCCAGCCAGTGTTGGAGATAATCACAGACATGATAACCAATGAAAGGCAGCATGGCGAAAGGATCGCGCCGTACTTTACCAATGTTGGCATCGATGGAAGCAGCGGTGATTTCCGAACCCATGATGGAGCCCAGGAATACACCGTGGTTCCAGTCAAAGCTTTGGTGAACCAGAGGAATAGTGCTGGGACGGCGTCCGCCGATCAGAATTGCCGAAATCGGCACACCATTGGGGTCTTCCCAAGTGTCGGCAATTACCGGACACTGACTGGCCGGGGTGGTAAAACGGGAATTTGCATGTGCGGCCGGATCCTTGGAACCAGGCGCCCAGTCATTGCCTTTCCAATCGATTAAATGAGCTGGAGCATCTGTGCCGATGCCTTCCCACCAGACATCGCCATCATCAGTTAGTCCGACATTGGTAAAGATGGAATTTCCCTTATCCAAAGTCTTCATGGCATTGTAGTTGGAATCATAGGAAGTTCCGGTTGCAACACCGAAGAAGCCAGCTTCAGGATTGATAGCATATAATCTGCCATCAGCACCAAATCTCAGCCAGGCGATATCGTCACCAACAGTTTCAACTTTCCAGCCTGGAACGGTTGGAATCAGCATGGCCAGATTGGTCTTGCCGCATGCACTGGGAAAAGCTCCGCAGACGTATTTGCTCTCGCCTTTGGGATCAGTGAGTTTGAGAATAAGCATATGCTCAGCCATCCAGCCCTCATCACGGGCTTGGACGGAAGCAATACGCAGGGCAAAACATTTTTTGCCTAAAAGAGCATTGCCGCCATAGCCGGAACCATAAGACCAGATGGCCCTTTCTTCCGGGAAATGGCTGATGTATTTATACTCCATCGGAGCGCAAGGCCATTTTAAATCTTTTTCTCCGGGAGCTAAGGGTTTGCCCACGGAATGCAGACAGGGTACAAACTCGCCGTCAGTGCCCAGTACTTCCATTACCTTTGTGCCCACGCGGGTCATGATGATCATATTACAAACAACGTAAATGCTATCAGTAATTTCAACACCAATCTTGGAAAGAGGAGAACCGACAGGTCCCATGGAATAAGGGATTACATATAGAGTTCTGCCCTTCATGCAACCTGTGTACAATTCGGTCAAGGTTTTCTTGAGTTCTACCGGGTCGATCCAGTTATTAGTTGGACCGGCATCTTTTTCTAATTTAGATGCAATATAAGTACGCTGTTCAACACGGGCCACATCAGAGGGGTCGCTGCGGAAGAGGACACAGCCCGGGCGTTTCTTTAAGGGTATAGCCAATCCTGCGTCAATACACTCCTGCATCAGACGGTCATATTCTTCCTTGGAACCATCACACCAGTAAACATTTTCCGGCTTACATAATTCTGTAATTTCTTTTACCCATGCATCCAGTTTTTTGTGGGCACTCATATTATTCACCACTTTCTTTAGTATTTCTTTTAGTAATCTAATGTTAAAATAATGATTTTTAACTAGTTAGCATTTAGCATCGTTTGCCATGTAGGACTAGAAAAAACCATTCACCCTCATTAATTATACTCAAAAAGAGAAATTTTAAAAGGGGTTTTTCAAAATTAGTACTTAAAACAGGTCTTTAATAAATATTTTCCTTAATATATCATTTAGTAATTTATCCTGGTCATTTATCCGGAATTAATTTTTAGTATACTTCTATGGCTGATTCTATGGCTGATTCCTTGCTGAAATGCTGATTATTTTTGTGAAAGCTCAGAATTCTTGCATTCCCGGAAAAAAACTCCGGTTTCTCAAAATCTCTATGGCAAAGCCTGGGCAGAAAGAGTATCCTTAAAGAATGGAAGTATTTTTACAGAATAAATATTTGCAGGATACAGGATTCGGGATAAGGGAGAAGGATATATGCTTTTCGAAGATATTTATGCCAGGATATTTTTATTATCCATTACCTTCTGGAATGTCTTTGTTTTTTTTAATATGTACCTGGATAAACGCAACTCACAAAGGGATTTAAGGAGGATTCCGGAAGCGAACCTTTTATTTAAGGGTTTGTTACTGGGTGCTGTTGGGCTTTATGCGGGGATGAAAGTTTTTCACCACAAGACCCGTCATCTGAAGTTTGTTACAGGTGTACCTCTGCTGATTGTCCTGAACTTTTTGGAAATTGCTTTCTTATATTATACTTACATTCATTTATCAGCGAGATTCGTCTGAGTATATAAGTACACTGACAGTATTTTGAGGCAGAAATATTTTGAAGCAGATTGTTTCTTTTGCAGCAGAAGCGGTTTACTTGTTACTTGCGCAGAAAAATAAGTTGTGATACTATTTTATCGTTTAGGGGAGGTTTGATATGTTAGAATCTTTTACTGGGATATTAGCAACCCAGGTCTTCAACGGAATCATGCTGCCAGTTCAGGTAATCATCATATTTTTTACCTTCTATTACTTCATGCTTTCAATGTTCGGACTTTACAGGAAAAAAGAAACCAAGGTAACGGTTCCGGAAAAAACTTTTGCCATAGTTGTAGCAGCCCATAATGAAGAAAATGTTATAGAACCATTGGTTGATAATTTACTGCAAATCGATTATCCGCGGGAATTATATGATGTTTTTGTAGTTGCCGACAATTGTACCGATAAGACAGCTTTAATTGCCCGCAATGCCGGAGCATCAGTGCATCAGCGTTTTAACAGTGTTAAAAAAGGTAAAGGCTTTGCCTTGGAATGGATGTTCCATCGCATGTTCCGAATGGAACGGCAATATGATGCTGTTGTAATTTTTGATGCCGACAATTTAGTCAAAGACAACTTTTTATTCGAAATGAACAGTAAACTTTGTCAGGGAGAAAAAATCGTCCAGTGTTATTTGGATTCCAAGAATCCTTTTGACACTTGGGTAACCAATACTTTTTCGATTGCTTTCTGGTTAAGTAACAGAATGCTGCAATTAGCCCGATATAATATCGGATTATCTAATATGTTGGGCGGTACGGGGATGTGTATTTCAACCTCAGTTTTGAAGCAGTTTGGCTGGGGGGCTACTTCCCTGACTGAGGATCTGGAATTCAGCATGAAGGCTCTGAGCCATGGGATCAAGACTTCCTGGGCTCATGATGCTGTAGTTTATGATGAAAAACCCTTAACCTTTGCCCAATCCTGGCGGCAAAGAAAACGCTGGGCCCAAGGCCAGGTTGATGTTGCCAGCCGTTACTTTTTACCCTTGATACTGAGAGGAATCAAGGAACGTAAATGGACCTATATTGATTCAGCGATTCATCTTTTTCAGCCAGCCTTGGTTATGATTGCTACCTTTTTCATGCTAACCAACCTGGTTTCAGCTCTTCAGCCGCATTATACCCATCTTTTTGCGCTGGTTATGCCCTGGACAGGTTGGCAAATCCTGTCGGCATTCCAATACCTATATCCCATCGCTGCCTTGGCTTTGGACAGGCTTCCCTGGCGTGCTTATGTTGGTTTGATCTTGTATCCTATTTTCATATACAGCTGGATCCCTATCGTTTTTCTCGGTTTCTTGAATAGTAAGGACAAACAATGGTCGCATACAGTGCATACCCGCTCGATCAGCTATCACGAAGTTGCCAAACATAAGAAGCTCTCAGCCGTTAACCGCAGCTAGTTTTGCGTTATTATCGTTTAGAATCCTTGTTTGGCAGTATTATGTGCAGTCAGAGATTCAGGTTAAAAATGTGGCGCTTTTGCAAGTGCCCTTTTTTACGCCTTGAAATAACTTGTAACTTACTTAACAGAAATTCATCAAATTCATCTGAGTCTTATCTGGATAAGTTGTGCCGCATGCCTTATCTTCGTTTTGATGTTTGTTAGCAGGGATATCTTTGCTTTCTGTTTCTTTCTGTATATAATAATGCTTGTATCTTATTTTAGATTACGGGGGAGTTGAAGTAATGTTACCGACACCGAAAAAGTTTTTTATTACGGCAGCCAGCGCCGAAGGTCACAGCAAGCTGACGGCTTTCGATAACGCCTTGTTAAAAGCAAAAATTGGAAATGTGAACCTGCTGCGGGTCAGCTCAATTCTGCCACCGGGCTGCGAATTTGATTCTCAATTGGAAATTCCGGAAGGTTCGCTTGTGCCCACGGCTTATGGTTCGATTGTCAGCGATGTTCCTGGTGATTTGATCTCAGCTGCTGTGGCCGTCGGTCTTTCGGAGAATGCTTTTGGAGTTATCATGGAATACTCCGGGAAATGTACTTCTGAGGAAGCTGAGGCAGCAATAACTAAAATGGTGCGGGAAGCATTTACTACCCGCGGCATGAATCTGGCTGATAT
>DDXI01000032.1 GCA_002347475.1 Peptococcaceae bacterium UBA2264 | reverse complement strand
TTCGGAAGATGTTTTGTATCGTCCGTTTTATACTCTCAGCGATGGTGAACAAACCAAAGTACTGCTTGCAGCATTGTTTTTAAAAGATAACAGCTTTTTGTTGATCGATGAGCCGACTAACCACCTTGATATTAACGCCAGAAGGCTTGTCGGTGATTATTTGCAGTCAAAGCAGGGCTTTATTTTGGTATCACATGACAGGGCCTTTCTTGACAATTGTATAGACCATATTCTTTCAATCAACAAAACTAATATCGAAATTCAAAAAGGTAACTTTTCTTCCTGGTGGCGGAATAAAGAAATGCAAGACAGTTTTGAGCTTGCAGAAAACAGAAAGCTCAAAAAGAATATTAAGCATTTGACAAATGCGGCAAGACGGGCTTCCAATTGGTCTGATAAAACAGAAAAAACTAAATTTGGTAACAAACAAACGTCCGGAGTAAAACCTGACAAAGGTTATATTGGTCATAAGGCTGCGAAAATGATGGCACGCGCTAAAGCAATCGAGGCGAGACAGCAAACGGCGATTGAAGAAAAATCAAAGCTTCTTAAAAATATCGAAAGCGCAGACAATTTAAAGATATTTCCAGTTCCATTTCATACCCACAAGCTTGTGGAACTTGAAAACATCTCAATATTTTTTGGTACAAAGGCCGCTTGTACAGGAGTTAGCTTTACTGTTGAACGGGGTGACAGAATTGCACTTTACGGCAGAAATGGTTCAGGGAAATCAAGCATTTTAAAACTCATTTATGGAGATCAAATAGGCTACACAGGTTCTTTCAGAAAAGGCTGCCAGCTCAAAATATCCTATGTTTCACAGGATACAGCTTTTCTTAGAGGAAATCTAACCAATTATGCCGTCGCCACAGGTATTGATGAAAGTCTTTTTAAGACGATTCTTCGAAAACTCGATTTTTCAAGACTGCAATTTGAAAAGGATACAGCGGACTTCAGCGGAGGTCAAAAGAAAAAAGTGCTGATTGCCAAAAGTCTGTGTGAACAAGCGCATCTATTTATTTGGGATGAGCCGCTCAACTATATGGATGTACTTACCCGTATACAGATCGAAGAAGTGTTACTTGAATACCAACCGACTATTCTATTTGTAGAACATGACAGAACATTCAATGAAAATATTGCGACAAAGTTTGTAAATATCTAAAATTATTCTTATTTGCATGCGGTTGACCTTCAGGGGTAAAGACAACGGCGTGGCCAATATTGAAGAATGAGAAATGGAAAATGGCTTTCCACTATATTTTAACCGAGGCTTAAGTTTTTGGCTCACTTTGTTTTTACACCATTTTACGGACTTAATCGGGTAAATACCATCTGTTTATTTGAAAATTAGACATAGTCATTGACAAGTCACAACTAAGGAAGTATATTTATTATTAATTTAAAATTTCAAAGGCGTTGACGGAGAGAGTACGTTTCAGCCGAACGTTTCAGCGAACCGGAGATGGTGAAAGCCCGGTACCTGTAGTCTGAATCCGAAAATCACTCCTGAGCTGCGGACCGAACGAGAAATCCAGTAGGCTCCGACGTTTTCCCCCGTCACAGGGAACGCATATGATGGTATGCTGTATTAATGGGTGGTATAGCGAATGTCTTTCAGGCTTTCGTCCCTTTGCGGGACGAAAGTTTTTTTAATTTAATGACAGGAGGAAAATCAATGGCAACCAAAGATGTGGTAGAAATTCGTTGGCACGGCCGGGGCGGACAGGGAGCGAAGATGGCCTGCCTGCTGCTGGCAGATGTGGCTGGTTTAGAAGGAAAATTCGTGCAGGGATTCCCGGAGTATGGACCGGAACGTATGGGAGCCCCTATTACGGCTTATAATCGCATTAGTGAAAAACGATGTACTATCCATTCCAATATTTACAATCCGGACTATGTGGTCGTGATAGATGAAAGTTTGCTGGATAGTGTTGACGTTACCGGAGGACTGAAAGAGGGCGGCGCGATAATCATTAATACTCCCAGCTCTCCCCAGGAGATGTATCCCAGGCTGCGGGGATGGACCGGAAAAGTCTGTACCATAGATGCCCGCCGCATTTCGGAAGAGATTCTGGGCAGAAACTTCCCGAATACCCCTATGCTGGCCGCTGTGGTTAAAGTGAGCGGCGTTTTGGAAACCGAGAGTTTTTTAGCGGATATTGAAGAATCCTTTAAACATAAATTTGCGGCCAAGCCCCAGGTCATAGAGGGGAACATGGCAACACTGAAAAAATCCATGGAGGAGGTGCAGGTAGGATGATTAAGGCGAAGGATATCAACGAACGTACGCCCTGGCAGGACCTGACTCCCGGAGGGGAGATCTACGAACCGGGAACTGCACGGGCTTTCAATACCGGTACCTGGCGGACCAACACGCCCGTTTTTCACGAGGAAGCCTGTAAACACTGCATGCTTTGTGTTCCTTTCTGCCCGGACAGTTCTATTCCGGTAAAGGACGGGAAACGTCTGGCTTTCGATTATATGTACTGCAAGGGCTGCGGCATCTGTGAAAACGTTTGTCCCTTCAAGGCAATTACCATGGTGTCTGGAGGTGTGGCGCTATGAGCAGCTGCCTTTCCGGCAACGAGGCTGTAGCTTATGCAATTAAGCAGATAAACCCTGATGTCATGGGAGCGTTCCCTATCACTCCCTCTACAGAAATTCCTGAATACTTCGCTGATTATGTGGCCAGTGGCGAGGTAAATACCGAATACGTAACCGTGGAGTCTGAGCACAGTTCAATGTCCGTGTGCATTGCGGCGCAAGCTGCGGGAGCCAGATCCGTCAGTGCAACCTCATCTTGCGGACTGGCCCTGATGTACGAGCTTTTGTATATAGCTGCTTCCTGCCGTCTGCCTATCACCCTGGCCTGCGTCAACCGGACCCTTTCGGGGCCGATTAACATTAACAACGACTACTCCGACTCCATGGGAGCCCGGGATACCGGCTGGATCCAAATCTATGCCGAAAATAATCAGGAGGCCTACGATAATTTTCTCATGGCTATGCCTATTGGCGAGAGCCCGGGCATCCGCTTACCGGTTATGACCTGCATGGATGGTTTCATTACCAGTCATGCCATAGAGAATATAGAGCTTTTGGAAACGGATGCGGTGCGCAGGTTTATCGGGGATTATAATCCTGAAAACTTTTTGCTCAAAAAAGAAAATCCGCTGGCGGTGGGACCTTACGATGTGAGTGCCTATTATATGGAACACAAGGTTCAAGAGGCTGAAGCAATGAAGGCGGCCAAGGCCCGTATACTGGAGGTAGCCGCAGAGTTTGAAAAAATTTCCGGCCGGTATTATGGCCTGTTTGAAGAATATAGGATGGAGGATGCTGAACTTGCTCTGGTTCTAATCGGGTCAAGTGCCGGAACTGCCAAAGCGGCTATCGACAGGCTGCGGGAAGAAGGAGTTAAGGCAGGGCTTGTTAAAATCAGGGTATTCCGTCCTTTCCCAGGCGAGGAACTGGCCCGGGCTCTGGCTAACACCAGGGTCGTGGCTGTCATGGACAAGTCCGAGGGTTTTTCGGCAAACGGAGGTCCTTTGTTTGCCGAGACCCGCAGTGCTTTGTATGATTTAAAAGAACGCCCGTATCTGATTGATATCGTTTACGGTCTGGGTGGCCGTGATCTAAAAACCGAGGATATTGAAAAAGTGTTCAGCCGTTTGGCGGATATTGCTTTGACCGGCGAGATCGGACCAATATATACCCATATGGGACAGAGGTCAAAGGAGGAAATAGAATGAGAACGGGATATGACCTGAAACGGGAAGTAGAAAAGCCGGTACGTCTCACCGGGGGGCATCGACTCTGCGCCGGCTGTGGCGCAGGGGTCGTTGTGTCAGGGGTTCTGCGGGCCCTGGATAAGGAGGACAGGGCGGTAGTAGTTAACGCCACCAGTTGTCTGGAGGTCTCCACCTTTATGTATCCTTATACTGCCTACATGGACAGCTATATTCATTCTGCTTTTGAGAACTCTGCGGCTACCTGTTCCGGAGTGGAAGCAGCATATAACGCTTTGAAACGCCGGGGCAAGGTGGAAGAAACGTTCAAGTTCATTACTTTTGCAGGTGACGGCGGTACTTATGATATAGGATTTCAATCCCTGTCTGGCGCTATGGAACGCGGTCATGACATGGTCTACGTCTGCTATGACAACGAGGCTTACATGAATACCGGAATCCAGCGCTCATCTTCAACACCACATTTTACCCGCACGACTACTACCCCTGTTGGTTCTGTTCAACAGGGTAAAAAACAAAATAAAAAAGATCTGACTGAGATTTTGGTTGCTCATAATATCCCCTATGTTGCTCAGACCGCCCCTATAGGTAATTTCAAGGATCTGCACACCAAGTCTTATAAAGCAATTTATACTGAGGGCCC
>DDXI01000054.1 GCA_002347475.1 Peptococcaceae bacterium UBA2264 | reverse complement strand
GGCTTGGTGCATATTTCCCAGCTTAGTTCCCGCTTTATCCGGCATCCGATGGAGGTTGTGGCGGTTGGGGATATCGTTAAAGTAAGGGTTATCAGCATCGATCGGGAGCGGGAGAGGCTTAGCCTGTCCCTGCTTGATACCGGGGACAACTGAGCTGATGAAGATAGTATTCAAGGCAGAAAATAGAGAGCGCCGGGGTTTAAAGGGCGTGGCTGCGGTGCTCTTCTCGGCAACTTGTTTTGCGGCTACCTCAATCTTGATCAAAATTGCTTTTAGTCTGGGACTCAGCCCGGAGCAGACTCTGGCTTTGCAGTCCTGGCTGTCCTCTCTGCTGCTCCTGGCTTATGCCCTCTGGCGCCGGCAGTGGTCTGAATATATGTTTGACAAACGCACCCTGGTCATCCTGCTTATGCAGGGTCTGGCAGGCAGCCTGGGCACCAGTCTGATTTTTGCCTATTCCTTATTGTATTTGCCGGTGTCAGTAGCCATTCTTCTTCTCTATCTTTATCCGGTCCTTGTTCTGGCTGCCGGAGTTGTGCTCTGGCAGAAGCGGGTAAGCGGCAAGGAGATGATGGCTTTAGCTCTGACTTTGGCGGGAACTGTTTTGGCCAGCGGTGTTTTATCCGGGGTAGGGGCGGTTCCTCTCAGAGGTATAATATTGGGAATAACTGCGGCTGTCTGTTATGCTGTTTTTAATCTGACTGGGGAAATAGCCCTGAAGCGGCTCTCGCCTATAGTTACCCTGAGTTATGCCCACTGGTTTTCTTCGCTGGGTTTGATCCTGCTCCTGCGGCAGGACACTTTACTGATCCCCTGGCAGAACAGGGCCATTTGGGTTTTAGGGTTTGTTTTGGCAACAGTTGCTTCGCTTCTGCCATTTTACTTTATCCTGGTGGGCATAAAATATATCGGTTCTGACAAAGCAGCGATCTTGAGTACTTTTGAACTGCCCATGACTTTCATTCTGGCAGCTCTTATCCTTTACGAATTTCCGGACTGGAGACAGTGGGCAGGTGGGGGACTGGTTCTGGCAGGGATTATTCTTTTAAACTGGAGGGGTATTAGAAATGAAACACAAACAAGGCAGACAAGCTGAGCTGGTTCTGATCAAAAACGGCCGTATCAAAACCATGACGGGAAAGGAATTCAGCGGCAGTATTCTGATCGAAGGCACAAAGATTGCTGCCCTGGGGGAACATCTGGAGGCCCCGCCGGAAGCCAGGGTGATCGAGGCCGCTGGCTGCTGGGTTCTGCCGGGATTTATCGATGCCCACTGCCACGTGGGGATCGGGGAGGAAATCTATCGGGAGGAGGGGGATGATCTCAATGAGGTATCTGACCCTTTAACACCGGAAGCAAGGGCTATTGACGGTATTAATCCTGAGGACAAGGGATTTCAGGATGCCCGCCTGGGAGGAGTAACAACGGTTTTCAGCAGTCCGGGCAGCGGCAATGTGATCGGAGGAACCGGTGTTGTTCTCAAAACGGCTGGCAAAGTTGTTGATAAAATGCTTTTACGCGAGCCGGCAGGCTTAAAAGTAGCCTTTGGAGAAAATCCCAAATTCGTTTACGGGGAACAAAAGAAAATGCCCATGACCCGCATGGGTATAGCCTCTCTTCTGCGCCAGGCTCTGGTGGATGCCCAGACTTATAAGGAAAAGATGGTTCTGGGGGAGAGTGATCCGGAGCAAAAACCGGAAAGGGACCTGGGGCTGGAAGTCCTGAATCTGGTGCTGGCAAGAAAGATTCCCTTGCGGGCTCATGCCCATCGTACAGATGATATCATGACAGCCATCCGCATTGCCCGGGAATTTAAAACAGATCTGGTCATTGAACATTGTACGGAAGGACATAAAATTGCTGAGGAACTGGCCGAATATGGTTACCCCGTAATAGTCGGTCCCTCCCTGATCAACCGGGCCAAGGTAGAACTGAAAGATAAGACTTTCAAGACAGCAGGCATCCTGGCAAAGGCTGGCCTGAAGGTGGCCCTGATGACCGATCATTCGGTAACTCCGATAGAACATCTGCCTTTATGTGCGGCTTTGGCAGTTAAAGACGGGATGAGTGAAGAAGACGCTTTAAAAGCCATCACGATCAATGCCGCCGAAATCCTGGGAGTTGCTGATCGGGTCGGTTCCCTGGAGGTTGGCAAAGACGCCGATATCGTTATTTGGAGTGAACATCCTTTGGCGCTGATGGCTCGCCCTCGTTATGTTTTGATCGATGGAACAATCATCAATTCCTGATTTTAATTCCTAACCGGACCTGCAGGGTTACTTAAGTAGCAGCAGAAATGAAAATTAAACAGCTCTGCAGCGATGGTGGACTATGCTGTATCTTCTGAAATGTTATTATCAGGACAGATAGGGGATCAGGCAAAATTGTGCAGGGGGATAGCTGGTATGATAATTAATATTATGAGCGGCAGTGCTCAAGAGACTAACCTATGGGGACAGCGCCTGGGCAGGCTTCTGCGCGGGGGTGATGTTGTATGCCTCATGGGCGATTTAGGCAGCGGCAAAACAGCCTTGGCTCAAGGAGTTGGGCTGGCCTTGCAGGTGACTTCTCCATTGACCAGCCCGACGTTTACTTTGATTCAGGAATACAGCGGCCGGATCGGGGATAAGGCAATCCAGCTGATTCATATGGATCTTTACCGCCTGCAGCAGCCCGAGGAAGTGGAAGTGATCGGGGTTACAGATTATTTTCAGCAGGATACGGTTTGTCTGATCGAATGGCCGGAAGTGGCCCAGGAATACCTGCCTGCTGATTTTTTGCTGGTGGAGATCGAGGGCAACGGGGAAATGCCGCGCCGGCTGATTTTTCAGGCGGAGGCCGGGGATTGGGAAGAGCGTTTCCGGGGTTTTGCTGACTGCAATGACTAATATTTTTAATGATAATATTCGCTAAATAATGTTTTGCTGATTATTATTTCAGGAGAAAATTTATGAAGTATCTTTGTATTGATACCACAACCAAAGTGACGGCTTTGGCCTTGGCTGAAAACGATCATCTGGTAGCCGAAGGATTTCTGCATACCATCAGAAATCATTCCGAACGCTTGATTCCAATGCTGGATCAGCTTTTGGGGGCTGCTGCCTGGGGTCTCAATGATCTTGACCTGATAGGAGTTGTGCGCGGTCCTGGCTCGTTTACCGGTATCCGGATTGGGATTGCTACGGCGCAGGGTTTTGCCCAGGTTCTGAAAATACCTCTGCTGGGGGTCTTGTCTCTCGATGCCTTGGCCTGGGCCGGTTATGGCCGGAGCGGGGATATTGTGCCGATTTTGGATGCCCGCAAAAACGAATGGTATACGGCCAGATATTCCTGGAACCTGAGCGAGGAAAAAGCAGTTTGTCTGGATCAGCCTCAGGCAGCCAAACCGGGCCAGTGGCTGGAAAAATTAGCTGCTCTGGACAGACCGGTCTGGTTTGCCGGAGATGCTGTGGCTAATGCCCGGGAAATGATCCGGCAAATTTTAGGGGAAAAGGCCTGCTTCCTGCCTGAGTTTGAAAGTTTGCCCCGCGGAGCCTATGCAGCCCGGGCAGTCTGGGAAAAATGGCTGGAGAAAGAAGAGGGGGAAGTGGTTGTACCCTATTATATCCGTCTTTCGGAAGCAGAGGTTACCTGGGCTAAAAGACGTCTGGAGCGGGAGGCAGCGGCTGATGGGAGATGAGTGGATCCGTCCGATGCAGATAGAGGACCTGGAGGCGGTTCACAGTATTGAAAAAGAGTCGTATCCCACCCCCTGGTCCCTGCGGGCCTTTAGGGCAGAATTGCTGGAAAATGACTTGGCCCGTTATTTTTGTTTGATAGCAGATGGCCAAGTGGCAGGCTATATGGGTTTATGGTATATACTGGATGAAGGGCATGTTACCAATATTGCTATCTCTCCCCGCTATCGCGGCCGCGGCCGGGCGGAATTTCTGATGCGGACGGTTATGCAAAAAGTGTCAATTAAAGGTATTAAACGGATGACCCTGGAAGTGAGGGTATCGAACCTGGCGGCAAGAAGGCTTTACGAGAGGCTGGGCTTTGTCTCTGCAGGGGTTCGTAAAGGCTATTACAGTGATAATCAGGAAGATGCGATCATAATGTGGGCCGAGCTCGGGGATAATCTGAAGCTGGAAGTGAACAATAAATGAGTTTTAAATGTCCTGGGAACGAAATAAGTACTGTTAAAGGTAATAATAAAATATATATTCTGGGTATCGAAACAAGCTGTGATGAAACATCAGCCGCAGTATTGCTTAATGGGAGTGAACTCTTGAGTCATATCATTACCTCCCAAATCGGTATTCATCAGAAATATGGGGGAGTGGTTCCGGAAATTGCTTCCCGGGAACATTCCCTGCATTGGCAGACAGTGGTTCAGCAAGCTCTGGATCAAGCTGATCTCACCTACAGTGATCTGACGGCAATTGCCGTCACCTATGGACCTGGTCTGGTTGGCTCCCTGCTGGTCGGGGTTTCCGCAGCTAAGGCTATAGCTTATGCCCTGCAGATCCCCTTGCTGGGCATCAATCATCTGGAAGGCCATATTTATGCCAATTTTCTGCATACACCTGATTTGGAATTTCCTCTGTTAGCCCTGCTGGTTTCCGGAGGCCATACCCATTTGATTCTTTTCCGGGGACATGGAGATTTCCAGGTTCTGGGCCGAACCAGAGATGATGCGGCCGGCGAAGCTTTGGATAAGATTGCCAGAGTTCTTGGTTTAGGTTACCCTGGAGGACCACAGATCCAGCTTAAGGCCAGGGAAGGAGAGGCCGCAGCCTTCGATTTCCCGCGGGCCATGCTGGAACCAGGCAGTCTGGATTTCAGTTTCAGCGGTGTTAAATCGTCTGTCCTGAACACCTTGAATTCGGCCCGTATGAAAGGCCAGGAACTGAATGTCGCTGATCTGGCCGCATCGTTTCAGCAAGCAATCGTTGACGTTCTGGTGCGTAAAACCAAACTGGCCTTAAACCAAACCGGGGTCAAAACCCTGTTACTGGCCGGCGGGGTGGCGGCCAATGAATCCCTGCGGGCGGCCCTGGCCCGGGAACTGGCGGAAATGCCTGATCAGGTGCGCCTGGCGGTTCCTCCTCCTCTTTTTTGCACAGACAATGGGGCCATGATTGCAGCAGCAGGCTATTATCGCTATTTGGCCGGGGATTTTGCCCCCTGGACCCTAAATGCGGTGCCTGGCCTGAGCCTGGCCTGAACACAAAACAGTTGTTCTGTGGATAGGTACTTCTTGTGGATAATGTGGATAAATAGAATATTTCCTGTTAAATGCAGGTTTTGGAATTCAAAGAGGATATGTACTTGTGCTCACAAAGTTACCCACAACCCCCTGTGGATAGTGTGGATAAGTGCCTTACCCGGCTTAAACAAGGCTTGTTTCTTGGGGATAATTTTGGGATTATTTTTGGCTGAGATAATCCCATTGTTTTCAAGACCAAATGATGCTAAGATTAAACCAGGTAAACTGATATAATGTATTAAGTTTACTTTATTTTCTTGAATTAATTCTGTAATTTCTGGTCATGAGAGCAGGCTGGGAGGAAAAGATATGAAGAAGATCATAAAAATCGTGGTCTTGGTAGCAGTCCTGGCAGCGGCAGCAGCGGTTTCCTATTGGGCTTGGCTAAACTATTATCCGGTGGCTGAGGAGGAAATTCATGCAACCGGCACTATTGAAGCTACCAATGTGAATCTGAATGCCAAACTGGCGGGAACAATCAAATTTCTCAATGCCGAAGCCGGTGCTACGGTTAAAAAAGACCAGCTGATTGCCGAATTGAGTCGTAACGATCTTCTGGCTCAGCGGGAAAGGGATCAGCTGAGTGTAGTGAAGGCGGAGGCCGGTCTGGCTGACCTCAGGTCAGGAGCCCGGACCCAGGAAATTAATGAGGCTAAGGCCAATGTCAATATTGCCAAGGCTAACCTGGAGAAAACCACTGCTGATCTGACCAGACTGGAAACACTTTTTCAGAACGAAGCCGTCTCCCAGGTGGAATGTGAGAAAGCCCGGACAGCCAAAGAAATCAGCCAGAACCAGCTGCTGGCAGCCGAATCCCGTCTGAATCTTTTGCTTTCCGGCAGCCGCAGCGAGGTGATCAATGCTGCCCGGGTGGAAGTGGAACGCAATCAGGCTATTGTTAAAGCCACTGATATCCTGCTCGAGGATCTGAAGGTTATTTCTCCGCTGGAAGGGGTTGTCATAGCCAAGAATTATCAGGAGGGGGAATATGTCCAGGCTGGTCAAACTCTGGCTACCATTGTCAATCTGAATGATCTCTGGATCAAGGTTTTTATTCCGACAGATGACCTGCCCAATATAATTTTAGGGCAGGAGGTGGCTTTTACAGTCAGCGGCTTGGCCCAAAGCTTTACAGGAGTTGTGGAGGAGATAGCTGCCAGGGGTGAATTTACCCCGAAAACCATCCAGACCAAAAAAGAACGGACGAATATCGTCTTTGCTGTGAAAATCAGAATCAGCAGTGAGGGCGGGATTCTGAAGCCCGGTATGCCTGCTGACGTGGTATTTCCGAGGAGGCAGGAGGGATGATCAGAACCGCGGGTGTAAGCAAGTCCTTTGGTCCTGTCCAGGCTGTCCGGGCGGTGGATCTGCAGGTAAAAAAAGAGGAGATCTGCGGCTTGGTGGGACCAGACGGAGCTGGGAAGACTACCCTGCTCCGGATGATCTGCGGGCTGATAACCCCTGACAGGGGGCAGGTCACTGTGCTGGGGACTGCACCTGACCGGTTGGTTGAAAGGGAGAACCTGGGCTATATGCCGCAGCGATTCAGCCTATACGGTGACCTGACAGTTATGGAAAACATAGGTTTTTTCGGGGCCATGTACCGTCTGGATAGGAAAACCATAATACAGCGGGCGGAGGAGATCCTGGCGATAACTGATCTTTTGCAGTTCAAGGATCGTTTTGCTGATGATCTTTCCGGAGGAATGAAGCAAAAGCTGGCTTTGACCACTGCTTTAGTGACCCGGCCCAGGATCCTGGTGCTGGATGAGCCTACCTATGGCGTTGATCCCGGGTCCCGCAAGGAATTCTGGAAAATCCTTTATAATCTTAACCAGGAAGGCATGACTATCCTGGTTTCCACATCTTATATGGACGAAGCTGAACTCTGCACCAAGGTGGCTTTTATCAATGAGGGTGAAGTGGTGAGAATTGATACCCCTCAGGGTTTCAAAGAAGGCTTTCCTTATAAGGTATTGGAGCTGCAGGGCCAGCTTAAGCAGACCGGCATTCTGCAGAATCTGGCAGGTGTGCAGGATTTCTACTTCTTCGGAGACCGTTATCATCTTATCCTGGAGGAGACTGCTGCAGTGGAGCAGATCCGCTTTTCCCTGCAAGAACAGGGCGTCCAGATCAACTCTCTGGAAATAATCAGACCTTCGATGGATGATATCTTTGTTTCCCTGGTGGAAAAAGAGGTGGTTTGATGGATTTTGTTATTGAAACTCATGATCTGACCAGGATTTTTGGTAATTTTACCGCCGTGGATAAACTTAACATCAAGATCAGAGCCGGCGAGATTTTTGGTTTTCTGGGACCTAACGGGGCCGGTAAATCGACAGCTATCCGCATGCTTTGCGGCATTCTGGAGCCCAGCGCCGGGTCAGCTTCTGTTCTGGGTTTTGACCTGCAGCGGGAGACGGAAAAAATCAAGAGGCGCATCGGCTACATGTCCCAGAAGTTCAGTCTTTATGAAGACCTTACTGTCCAGGAAAGCCTGAATTTTTATGCCAGTATCTACAGCCTGCCCCGGGAAACGCGCCGGCAGCGTCTCCAGGAAATGGCGGCTATGGCTGGTTTGACCGGCCGGGAAAAGGAACTGGTGGCCAATCTCAGTGTGGGCTGGAAACAGCGCTTGGCCTTGGGCTGTGCCCTGATTGCCCGTCCGGCTCTTATTTTTCTTGATGAGCCTACCAGCGGGGTCAGTCCCACCAGCCGGAGGCGATTCTTTAATATCATTCAGGAGTTAGCTGATCAGGGTACCACTATTATTGTCACAACCCATTTTATGGATGAGGCAGAGCGTTGTCATAACATTGCTTTTATGTCGGCAGGGCGGCTGATGGCTATTGGCACGCCGGATTATCTGAAAAAAAACACCCTGGAGGGATTTTTGACAGAATTGACTATACCCCAGGCCTTGGCTAAGATCAGCGTTATCGAGAAACTGCCTTATGTCAAGGAATGTACCATTCATGGTTCCCAGCTGCACGTCCTGCTGGCTGGGGAAGAGCAGATGGAGAAATTGGCTGAATTTACACAAGTCCAGCCCCGGCCAATCATTCCGTCCCTGGAAGATGTTTTTATAGCCCTGGCCAAACGGGAGAGAGGCCTAAGGGAGGGGGAGGCAAATGCATAGAATAATGGCTTTGCTGCGCAAGGAGTTTATTCAGATGCGCCGGGATAAAATGACCCTGGGCCTGGTGTTTGTAATTCCTCTGGTGCAGCTGCTGCTTTTCGGTTATGCTATTCAGACGGAAGTCAAACATATTTCCACAGTTGTTTTTGATCAGTCTTTAAGCAGCGAAAGCCGGTCTTTATTGGATTCTTTCACCTCTTCCGGCTATTTTGACATCAAGTATGTTGTGGACAGTTACAGCGAGGTCAACCAGATGATTGACAACGGCAAGGCTAAAGCGGGGATCGTTTTTCCACCGGAGTTCAGTGACAACATCAACAAAGGAATTCCGGCCCAGGTCCAGGTCTTGGTGGATGCCAGCGACAACATGGTGGCCAACCAGGCCATTGCCATTGCTAATTCCATCGGCTTGCTGAAATCCCAGGAAATAATTGCTAAAAAAGTGAAAATGACGGGTTTGCCTTATGACATCAGGGTACGCCCCTTGTATAATCCGGATGGGATCACGGCTTATTATATGGTTCCGGCTATTCTGGGTATCGTCGTGACTATGACTATGGTGCTGCTCACTTCCATAGCTATCGTGCGCGAAAGGGAGAAAGGTACCCTGGAACAGCTCTTGGTGACTCCTATTAAGCCCCTGGAGTTAATGATCGGCAAAATAGCGCCCTATATCGTCATGGGCTATGCCCAGATTACAGTGGCTCTCTTTATCGGGGTGCTTGTTTTTAATGTTCCGATCAGAGGCAGCCTGCTGGAGCTTTACGGGCTTACCCTCTTTTTTATTACGGCTTCCCTGGGCTTGGGTATATTGATTTCGAATATTGCCAAAACACAGATGCAGGCTATGCAGATGGGCTTTTTTGTTTTTCTGCCCAGTATCATGCTTTCGGGATTCATGTTCCCCCGGGATGCCATGCCGCGATTTATCTATTATATCGGCAATTTCATACCGTTGACTTATTATCTGGATATCATCAGGGGTATAGTATTGAAGGGCATTGGCTTTTCTTATCTGATGGGACAAGTTGCTTCCCTGCTGGTTTTTTCAATAGTGTTACTGGCTGTCAGTGCCCTCAAATTCAAGAAAAAGATAGCCTGAGGAGAGGAGATCATTACGATCAGAGAGAGAATACTGTCCGCTTTTTTAGAGCTTGCCCTGAGCAGGGGCTTTTACAGGGTAACTATGGATGAACTGGCAGCCAGGGCGGGTTTGAGTAAACGCACCCTGTACAGGTATTTTCGCAGTAAGGATGAGATAATCGAGGCTACACTGGATAATTTGATAGCAGACCTGGCTGCTGAAACAGAGGGGTTTCTTTCTGCCCGTCCTAAACCGGCTGAAATTATAGCTTATATTATTCAAACGATGTACCAGTTGGGCTCTGCTATTGTCAATCCTCTGGTCCTGGCTGATCTGCTTCAGCATTATCCCCATTATTGGAAGAAAATTGACGATTTCCGGATCAGGAAGGCTCAGGATATCATTACCAGTATTCTGGAGGACAGGAATAAAACTTATACCCGGGAACTTGATCCCCGGATAGTGACAGCGGCGGTCCTGGCTTCGATCCAGGCAGTGGTTAATCCGGGATTCATTATCAGCAACGGCTTGACCCTGGAAAAAACCATGAGTCAGCTATTGGATTTTTTCCAGTATGGCTTTATGAAACAGGAATGATGAGAATTTAGAAGATACAGTGTAATTTGTACTTTCACCATCAAACTTTATTTTTTGCTGGTGCTAAAACAATCAGGGGTGTTTACTGGATTCTGAAAATTTGCGGTTTATTTGTCAAAGGATTTATCAAAGGAGAGGAAGAAAGGTCTGAGGAGGTTGATACAAGTGACGGGAAGAGGTTCTGGACGGAGAAATGACAAAAAAATTCTGCGGCAGAAGGTTCTGGCTGCCCGGGCAAGTTTGGGTGAGCGCGCCAGAGCGGCTAAAAGTTCTTTGATTCAGCAAAAAGTCCAGGCTTTGGCTGAATATCAGGCCGCCGGGACTGTAATGCTTTTTATGAATTTTCGGGATGAGGTGGAAACAACAGGCCTGGCTGAAGATGCTTTGGCCAGAGGAAAAAGGTTGGTTTTGCCTTATTGTGCTCCGGGAGGTATCTTGATACCGGCTTTTGTCCAGGATTTGGACAGTCTTGTTACAGGAAAATGGGGGATAAGGGAACCGAGAAAGGAAGGTCTTGTCAAGGCCGAACCGGCGGAAATTGACTTTGTGCTTGTGCCGGGGGCAGCCTTTGATCTGAACGGTAACCGTCTCGGCTACGGGGCAGGCTTTTATGACCGTTTTCTGGGACTCTTGTCACCAACTATTCCGAGAGTAGCTATAGCCTTTGCCTGTCAGCTTACACCTGAGGTTCCAGTTGAGGCTCATGATAAGAAAATGTCCTGTCTGATCACTGAAGATGAAGTATATCATTTTTAGGAACTGACAGGTCTGAATCTGCCGGCTAGCAAATTTATTGAGATTTGTATACAAATCTCATCAGAGCATGCTATAATGCTTATAAATGAATAGCTGGGAATAAGAGATCATTTCCGGTGCAGGAAATGATAAGGGAAGTCAGTGGAAGCTGACGCGGTACCCGCCACTGTAAAAGGGAGTCACTCACATAGTGTCACTGGGAGCCTTTCCGGGAAGACGTGAGCTGATTATGAACTTAAGCCAGGAGACCTGCTTATTCCTGATAGTAACTGCCTACGGGAATGTTTGGGGGTAGAAAATATCTGTATTTCAGGGTTGATAAAGAACCTTGCTGCAGGTTATGCTGAAGGCCTTTCTGTTGTTGAAAGGTTTTTTATTTTGCTTAAAGGAATTAACAGTCAAAAATACACATTTGGAATATTCAGGTGCTGAAGAGGAAGTGCTTTGGCTAAAAAGGGAAGCAGGTGCCATTCCTGCACGGTCCCGCCGCTGTGACGGAGAGATGTATTACTCCGGAGTCAGAACGCCTGCCTGATGACCTTACACTACTTACTCTACGAGCGATAGAGGAGGTGTTAAATAAGCTGGTAAATTCAATTATCAGTGTATTTAGCCTCCCGGCCTAGCGGTTGAGAGGTTTTTTGTTTGGCAAAGTTATAATCAAGGAGGGAAATATGAATACACAGCTTAATAAAACCATTAAAGCTATTGTAATCCACACCCAATCCTTCACCAATACAATCCAGGCGGAATTGGTTAATACTGGTTTTAATAAGAATCTGCCTATGGACTTTGTCCTTGACATGGTCAATACTGTAATGAAACAGGAACTGGGGAAATTAAACAGTCAGTTATGATTACTGCTCATTCTATTTTGACTGTGGAGAATATTTCTTTGACAGTCAGCCTAACAGGGAATAAAAGCAAGTAATACGGAGTATTATGGATAAATATCATCATAATCTTACTATATGGGCTTTCAGGAGGTTTGCTTTCCCCAAGTCTCTTGAATATTATTATACCTAGATGTTAGCACTCGACCGTGATGAGTGCTAACAAGGAAAGAACAAATATTTTGAATTAATTAATTCAAGGAGGGAATTTTTAGATGAACATTAAACCTCTTGCAGATCGGGTTATTGTTAAAGCACTCCCGACGGAAGAAAAGACCAAAAGCGGAATTATTATGCCAGACACTGCCAAGGAAAAACCACAGGAAGGCGAAGTTGTTGCAGTGGGACCGGGAAGATACGAAAAAAAAGGTAACCGTATTGAAATGGAAGTTAAAGTGGGAGACCGTGTGATTTATTCCAAATATGCCGGTACTGAAATTAAATCTGATGGTGAAGAATATCTTATTCTGAAAGAAATGGATATCTTGGCTATTATCGGCTAATTTTATGCAGAAGAAATAGGAGGGTAAAAACGGTGGCAAAACAAATTATTTTTAATGAAGAAGCTCGTCACTCTCTGGAACGTGGCGTTAACGCTTTATCTGAGGCTGTGCGGATTACTTTAGGACCAAAAGGGCGCAATGTTGTTTTGGACAAAAAGTTTGGTTCACCCTTAATTACCAATGATGGTGTAACCATTGCCCGGGAAATTGAACTGGAAGATCCTTACGAAAATATGGGTGCCCAATTAGTTAAGGAAGTAGCAACCAAGACCAATGATGTGGCCGGTGACGGGACTACTACCGCAACAATCCTGGCTCAGGCTATTATCCGCGAAGGCCTGAAAAATGTTGCAGCCGGTGCCAATCCAATGGGTATCAAGCGCGGAATTGAAAAGGCTGTTGTGGCCATTGTCGATGAACTTCAGGCTACTGCCAAGACAATTGAGAGCAAAGAAGCTATTGCCCAGGTTGCCTCAATTTCTGCCAGTGATACCACAATCGGCGAACTTATTGCCGAGGCTATGGAAAAGGTTGGCAAAGACGGCGTAATTACCGTTGAAGAAGCCAAAGGAATGACTACAGAACTCGAAGTAGTTGAGGGAATGCAATTCGATCGCGGCTACCTTTCAGCTTACATGATCACTGATACCGAAAAGATGGAAGCAGTCCTCAATGATGCCTATATACTGATTACCGATAAGAAAATCAGCTCGATCCAGGAAATCCTGCCGGTATTGGAAAAGGTAGTCCAGGCCGGACGGCAACTGCTGATTATCTCCGAAGATATCGAGGGTGAAGCTCTGGCTACCCTGGTTGTTAATAAACTGCGCGGAACCTTCACCTGCGTAGGTGTCAAGGCTCCTGGTTTTGGAGATCGCCGCAAGGCTATGCTCGAAGATATCGCCGTTCTTACCGGCGGCATGGTTATCACTGAAGATCTGGGACTTAAACTTGACAGCACAAGTCTGGATATGCTGGGCAGTGCTCGCCAGATCCGTGTAACCAAAGAAAATACCACGATCGTGGAAGGTGCCGGAGATACTTTTGAGATCAGTAAACGCGTTGAAGGCTTAAAGAAAATAATTGAAGAGACAACTTCTGATTTTGACCGGGAAAAAAACCAGGAACGCTTAGCGAAACTGGCTGGTGGAGTTGCAGTTATTCAGGTTGGCGCTGCTACCGAGACCGAAATGAAAGAGAAGAAACTCCGCATTGAAGATGCTCTGGCCGCTACCCGGGCAGCTGTTGAAGAAGGAATCGTTTCCGGCGGCGGTACTGCCCTGCTTGATGCCGCAGCAGCGCTGGACAACCTCAGCTTAACCGGCGATGAACAAACCGGTCTGAATATCGTTCGCCGT
>DDXI01000065.1 GCA_002347475.1 Peptococcaceae bacterium UBA2264 | reverse complement strand
CCAATAGCCCTGCCAATACCAAGAACCACTGCCGCAAAAACACCGGACTTGGCTGCCGGCAAAACAACCCGAAACACAGACTGCTCATGAGTAGCCCCCAAAGCCAGAGCTCCTTCATAATATTGTTCCGGTACCGCCCGCAAAGCTGCCTCACTGATGCCGATTATGGTAGGCAGAATCATAATGCCCAGTAAAATGGAGGCGGTTAAGATGCTGTTCCCATTGCCGCCAAATATGATCCTGACGAAAGGAACCAGGACAACAAGACCGAAAAACCCATACACAACCGAGGGAATTCCGGCCAATAACTCTACACAGGGTTTTAAAAATCTGTAGATTCCTTTCGGGCAATAATAGGCCAAAAAGATTGCCGTCAGCATACCGATTGGCACACCAAAGACAATCGCCCCCACTGTGATACTGATACTGCCGATAATCATAGGGAAAATGCCAAAGGTGGGCGGCACATCACCAGGAGACCAGTTCAGCCCGAATAAAAACTCGCCTAAGCCGATCTTCAGCATTGCCGGGATCCCATTGGCGAAAAGAAAAAGACAAATAAGTAAAACAGCCAGGATCGTGGCCAGTGAAGTAATCAGGAATATATACTTCATGATGATTTCTCTGTATTGTTTCATAATAGTTTTTACAGGGAATTCCAGGTAGTAGTTGTGCCGGTGTAGATGGCTTTCAAGGCTTCCCCGGAGATATTGGTAAGGGGATTTGCTTTATTGACGATCACGCAGATTCCATCAATAGCAATAGTTAAAGGTGTGAGTTTGGCCAGTTCACTATCCTTGAGAGCCCGGCTGGACATCCCGATATCGCAGGTGCCTTCGCTCACTCCCGTCATGCCGGCCGTGGAATCACTGACCTGCAGTTCGATATCTGCGGCCGTATTCACCTTCTGGTAAGCTTCAATGAGCTTCTCCATCAGCGGTGAAACTGAAGAGGAGCCGGCGACTACCAGCTTGCCAGCAGGTTTTGGACCCTGATAGCCGGCAGCGTTATCCTGGACAGATACATAGCTCTCTGCTGCTATTGCCTGCCCTTCCTGACTCATGATGAAATCGATAAAATCCTGCGCCAGATTGGAAGGCGTTCCTTTAGTGGCAATATTAAAGGGTCTGGCAATGGGATAGGAGCCATCTTTGACTGTCTCTGCACCAGGTACCACCCCGTCAACCGTGAGGGCTTTTACTGTGTCATTCAGGGAACCCAGAGAAATATAACCGATGGCATAGGGGTCTCCGGCCACATTGGTCAAAACCACATCTGTTTTATTAGCGATAATCGCGTCTTCCGTAGTCATGTCTTTTTTGGTTCCTTCAGCAGTTTTAACTTCCACTCCGGTCAGTTCCACAAAGGCGCCTCTGGTACCGGAGCCTGCTTCTCTGGAAACGACAGTTATGGAACTTGTGTCCTTAAATCCGGCATCTTTCCCATCCCCGGCGCTGCCGCAACCCGTTAAACCCAGAGCCGCTGAAACAACCAGCAATAAACTCACAAAGCCTGCTTTAAATTTTTTGTTATCTTTCATTTTCATTCTCCTTTGCAATAACCTTAACTGACTTCTAAACATGATTAATTAATTAGTTATTCCCCATTACGACTTAATTTAAATCGACCTGCCAGATTACTATGACTGCTCCTTTCATATTCCTTACACCAGTAAATTCATTCATTACGATATAAATCCTACAAGAAAAATGTTAAATCTATTGGCATTATAATGTTAAATCCATGTAAAAAATTACTATCAGGCCGTTTGTTTAAGATAATATTTCTTTTCGCCGTTTAGCGGTTTTGAATAAAGGTTCCTGATCTCTGTCAGCAGTATAAAACCCTCAAAGAATTCAATTTTGTATCTGCTCTTTCCGGATCTGATCTGAATTTGGCTGTCTTTTATTTCTTCAATATACTGCCCGCTCAAAACATGGTTTAATACATCCAGGCGTTCCTGAACCGAAGCCTTCCTGACCTGTAGTTCCCCAGTTTTAATTTGTTGATCTATCTGAGCATAGTCCTTTAATTCTATAACCCGGAAAGTATTTATAAAGTAAATATCCATTTCTTTTTCCTCCTTTTATCTACTCAGATGAACTAACAGCTTTTCATTCCTTGCTCCTTCCAATATTACCCTTGCTCTGATATGAATGATACCAGACGACTGTTAAGTTTCAATAAAGCTGGTGTTAAACACAGATAAAATTATTCAGCTGCTTTACCCGCAGCTGATTCCCAGTCCAAACATGTAACGCGGTCAATTACTACTTCATAGCAGCTAAATGTTTTTTCAATTTTTTCCCGAATAATATTTTTGATTTCACCATAATCGGTTTCCGGGATTTCGCTAAAAATTTTCAAATCAAAAATTACTATGACTTTTGTTTCCGCTTGAGCTACCCGAACATTTTGAATTTGTATTCCAATTTCTTTCATATTTATACAAGAAAATATATCACCCTTGATCTTTTCAATCTTACCTATATCTGTTGAGATAGGATCTATATGAATGGTTATATCGATACCCACCTCATCCAGGATCCGTTTTTCCAGGACATCAATAGCTGAATGCGCTTTTACTATGTTGGTGAAGTCAGGAACTTCAGCATGGATCGATGCTGCCACTCGGCCAGGTCCATAATCATGGATTTCTAAATCGTGGGTTTCAAGCACACTGTCTCCGGAATTAACAATCTGATTTATTCTTTCAACAACCTGAGGATCGGGTGCAGAACCCAACAGTAAGCTGATTGTATCTTTTGCGACATCGAACCCGGAATACATAATCAATAAGGCGATAACTATCCCCACCGCACCGTCAATTGAAAGATTGTAAAAGAAACCAATAACCATTGATAAAATGACTAAACTTGTTGCTATAATATCACTGAAGCTGTCGTAAGCAGTGGCTTTATTAATACTTGATTTTATCGTCTTTGCAATATATAAATTATAGGAAAACATCCACAGCTTTATCATTACCGCCAAGATCAAAATTATCAAAATTGCAGTGTTAAAGTATATCTTTTCCGGATTGATCAATTTATCATAGGATTTACGTAAAAGTTCAAATCCTACAGAAAATATGATAAAGGCCACAACTAATGAGCCAATATATTCATACCTTCCGTGTCCATGTGGATGATTCGCGTCCGGTGGCCGATTGGACAATTTTGCACTGAAAATGGATACCAACGAAGACCCGATATCAGTCATATTATTAAAAGCATCCGATATTACTGCTATGCTGTTAATCAAAAACCCAATCGAAATCTTAATGATAAAAAGAATTAAATTACAAATAATGCCAATGGCTCCAGATAACTTTATATAATTTTCTCTAACTTTTCTATCATTGATTTTTTCGTAATTTTTTATAAATTTACGAATGATGATTTTAATCAAGATATTTCCCTTCTTCCCTAACCGGAAACTCTTTCCATCGCGGCAAATCGCGTTTGCCTCGAGTATAACCTAATTTGTAACTTTCAGATAGCTTTTTTAGGTTAATGGCTTTTCTTTCTCTTCCCCAAGACTCAAGTTCCTTAAGCGCCTGATTGTAATAATCTAGCACTTTAAGACTGTTTTTGATACAGGAGGCTAGTCAACAAAAGCCCGTATTTCCCAACTATTCGAGTCGAGAAATACGGGCTTTTATTTAGTTTGCCTTAACTTTTGCGTAATTCAGCACTTACCTGCCAATTTATTCTCTTAAATAACCCAATGTTTACCGATTCTATCCGGGGTTCCATCACAAGTGCCTGGAACACAGGACTCACCACAATCCCGGTCCTGAATCCTATCATATGCAACCTGACCTTGCTTTAGAGGCTCCCCGTAACTAGCTTGAAGAGCCGTGCCGTAGGATAAACCCGCCATCGTACAAATCAGACCGATAACAATTAACGTTTTTTTCATTTTCTTTTCCTCCCTTATTCTAAAATACGCTCCCCAAAAACCTGTAATTATTTGAATTTTTGCCTTCCTAATAACCCTGTTCCTGGCATAATTTTTTATTACCTTCGACCATTTTGACTGCCGGTATTTCCACCTGTTTCAGTACTTCCGCCTGTCCCGTTTGAATTGGCATTGGGATCCTGGCTGCCGGAATCAGATGTTCCTTGCTCCTGCCCATCTTGAGCCTGGGTCTGTGTTTGATTTTGTATCTGGTTTTGTTCTTGTATCTGGTTCTGTTCCTGAACCTGATTATCAGGCAGATTACGATTCTGAACCTGGTTTTGATTTTGGTTCTGATTTTGTTCCATGTTCATGATTTGTTGAGCCGTGGCGGTGATCATTGCGCGGTTTCTTTCGTATTCTCCTGATTGTGCAGCGCCGTTATCTACGCTTGCCAACAGCTCACCGGCCTTGACGATTATCTCCGAAACCCCAGCATTTCGATACTGTTCCACGGTAATGCTGGGATCAAGCGCCTGCAGAATCCCTATCAGCCTGAATTTACCCGGTGAGAAGCCCTGTTCTTTTGCCTGCTTCCTCAGTTCAAGACTTACACAGTCGGCATAGACAACGCATTCTAAATTTTTTTCACGCAATACCTGCTGCACCCTGTCCCTGGTCCTATCCTGTAATTGAACTGCCTTTTGTTCATCATTTGCTTGTGCTGTCAGGGCAATGACAGAAGTCCCATACTCGGAGATATAGTGTTTATTTGCTATTTCCTGTACCAACGCCTGAACAGCATTTTCTGCCAACATATTTTTAAGCCTTATTTCCTGCAGCAGACCCTGGCCATCTTTATTTAACCCTTCTGAGCTCACCACCCGGTTCAAAGCATTGATACCCAGTTCCACGCTGGGGTTGATGTCCAAACTGACATAACTGACAGGTTTAGCGTAAGTATATCCCCCAATGCCGATTACCGCGCAAAAGACAAGCGATGCGACCAATCCCACTGATTTCATCACGGCATAACTCCCTTTCCTCCCTGATTTACTTTTGGCTGTTGTTGCGCTGCGTTGTTGGCTGGTATGAGTGCTTAAGATAAAGGCCTTTGTTTTTTCTTTAAGTTTCTCATCCGCCCTCACCTGATCCAGATATTTTATGAATTTTTCCATGCTTTAAATTTCACCCGCTCCTTTCCTCAGTTTTTCCCTGGCGCGTTTAAGTTGTGAATAAACCGTATTTGGGTTCTGCCGGGTTATCTCAGCTATCTCCGGGATGGTCCACCCTTCGTAATAATGCAGGTAGATAACCTCTTTATATTTGGCAGGCAGTTGCAGCACGGCTGTCATTAAATTACTCTGCTCTGCACTCTCACAGGGGATTTCCAGGTTATTGATGCTGACCATTTTCCAGCGCCAGTGGCTTTTATTGATATCTTTACATTTGTTGAAGGCCACACGGCAAAGCCAAGCCTTTTGATGCTGTTCGTTATTAAAGAAGTCAATGTTTAAAAAGTATTGGAGAAACACTTCCTGGAATACATCCTCGACATCCGCATTGTTTCTGAGACCCAGGAAGCAAATGCGCCGGACCATATCGCCATATTTCTCTATTGCATTGGAGATATCTTCAGCAATAAACAGCTGACTCAATTACTTCACCCCTGTTCTACTCTAAATACGATTGATAATATAAAATCCATGCACATGTTAATAAATATTTTTCAATTTTTATTAACTCTTTACTTCCTTATCGATTGTCCAAACTTTTGCGAATAACCTGATACAGTAAAAGGATATGACCTTCCGCATTGCTGCAAGAGAGCATATCCTTTTACATGATAATACTTGGCTCATTCTCTATGAATTATCAGTTATCAATATTTATTCAGGTTATTTTGAAAAGCTGCTAAATGGTTCTCGGAGCCTTTCAGGAGTAATGCAAAGGTGCTTTTGACATCAGCGGGCAAGTCTTGTTCAAGAAATTTTTTATACATAGCAATATTGTCGATCTCAGCTTGGACCCCTGTCTCTAAAGCCCCTTTAATATTTGCTGGCAATATCAAATGCTCCCTGGATTTGTCTTCTGGCACATTCACCTTGTATTTCCCAAATAAAATTTTTAATTCAGCAATGTGCTGTTCTTCAGCTTTAATAATATTATTGAACGGATTTTGATCTCCAAATGTTTGCAGTATATACTCATATTCCCCATGGGCAAGGAATTCATCCTGGATAGCATAGATCAGCATCTTCTCCACCGTCAGATCTTCATCTGTCAGCGCACCTGCAGCCCCGTAGACAGCAACATTAATTTTAGCTGCCGAAGTCTCATCACTGCTTGCTGATGGTGTTGTGGAAGGAGTCTCAGTAGTTTTTTGAGTTGAACATCCGGCCATTAATCCCAAACTCAACACTAAAACCAATAACAAGACAAATGGTTTCGCTTTCCTGTTCATTTCTCTCTCCCCTTTCCCTTATCTTCATTATCCAATTGATGATACTAATTGTACATATTTTCTTAAGAATTACAATATTTTCACAATTGATTTGATGCTTTATTTCCTAATGTTTGCATTTTTTTGGAAAAGGTATGCATTTTCGCTTTAGGGGTTTGCATTGCAAAAATCAGATGATTCTTCGTCAAGTTAAAAATACTTAAGCTCCGTGCAGTACTGTTATTTAAGACTGTACGAGAATTCAATGGTTGTTTCCATTTCCATTTTGGCATCTACGCTGACCTTGTTCGCGCGATTTCCTTTAATACTTTTTTCTTTGATTTCTTCTGGCATAACGTCTATGCCTCCACTGGCACCCAGATATATTAACACAATTCCCATAGGATTATCCTCATATGCCCCGAGCACAGTATCATTATATTTCACCCAGCTATCTTTTTTGGTTTCCGGGTCAGGAGTGAGGTAGCCTCCACCGTCTTTGCCGCGTTCAAATCTGACCGGCGCATCAGACAGCTCGTAGGTTTCGACAAGGGTACCTGAACCTGAGGTGGCATTGCCCCCAAGGCCAAACACCGCCGTATCCGGAAAGCTCTTGTCGGAACTGAGGGTATAAGACAAGCTGCGCTTGGTTATCACGTAGGTGTCCCTTTCCTCATCGTATTCCAGCTCATCCTCGGAATAATAATTGATCACCATACTGGCCGAGGAATTGCCATTGCGGTAGGTCATGGTCTCGGTTATTTTCGTATACCCGTTAATTGTCTGCGGGCATTCGCCGGTTGTGTCAACCACATATGTCAGCTCCAGGGGTTGCTTCGAGAGCACAGGGGGGGCCGTTGAGAGCACAGAGGGAGTCTTCAGGTCTGCATTGGAGAAGACCAGCACGACACCCTTGATATTCTCAGAAGGCTTGCTGCGGCAAAAGATGACCGAATTTGCATCGGTGCAATCCCTTAACAGCCATTGATCGCCGACCTTATAGAGGGCCTGGACATGGATGTTGCCGTCCCAGGGCATATCGGTGAAATCAAACTTGACGCGTTTAATGTTGTTGTCGGCGATATGATAATATTTATAGCCGATGGCACCCGGCGGCAAAACTATTCCATCCTCCTCCTGAACGGCGTTTTGCAGAACATGGTTCTGCAAAGCCGTACCATAAGGGCGCTTGGCAGGGAAGGTCCCGTTATCGCTGTAATTCTTCCAGGGTTTGGCGTTCCAGTTCCAGAGGGCAAATTGGGCAAAGGTATCAGGAAACTCCTCTAGAGCGTTCATAATATACGTCGCGACATCATAGCCTTTCGTGGTCAGGATGATATCAGCTATCAAGCTGTTATTGCGGTAACGTTCGCTCAGAAAGAAAAAGAGCATATAGCCGGCATAATCCTTGCTGCCGCCTTTGTTTATTAATTGGTCCTCCAGGCTTCCGAAAAACATATCCAGATAGCTATGCTCCCTGTTGACCAGCGGATAGACATAATTTTCCGCCCATACTGCAGTGGCTTCCTGCAGCCACCAGGCTTCAAGCTCTTCATACTCCTTCATACTGTGGTATTGAAAGATATGAAAAAGCTCATGAGCCGATACTGATTTGAGATAATCACCCGAGAGCGACCAGTCCACCACGATATAGAAGCTGAGCAGCTCCCTGGTTGATTTGTCCTGGGCATAATAGGCGGAGCCGGCCTGTTTGCTGGTTGCTATATTCAGATCGGTTAAATAAAAGGCCAGGTGCCTGCCAGGTTGAATATGCAGCAGGTCTTTATACATAGGCCAGGCTTTTTCCAGCGCTTCTTTTACTGTTTGTGCCTTTTGCTTCATTGGTATGCCATCTGCAGTCAGCGTATTTTCACGATAATATATCGTCCCGGCGTTTGGTTTGCCGGCAACATCAAAGTCCAACGACTGCCAGTGCTCGTCACTGGCATAGGCAATACTGGTGAAAGCCAGTCTTTGCAGGATAGATTCCTGTTTCTTTTTATTCTCCGGATTAAAAAAGCTGTCCGGGTCATCTGGCTTAAGAATAAAGGGCTTGAATTTTTCCTGGAGCGCTTCGTCAAACGCTTCGAAATTGTTCATAATCCACTGGATATCCCGGCGCAGGGCATCGGAATGCGGCGCTGACGTGTTGGGCGGAGCGCCGCTGTATTTCCCGACCAGCTTGTCGGGAGCGAAGGCAGCGGTGAGCTTAAGCAGGACTGCCTCTTCCCTTGCCAGAGTACCGGATTCAAAATCTTTTTCTATCAGGTCAAAGCTGGTTGCCGGAGGTTTTTCCGATTTTGACTGCAGAATCTCACGGAGATCCTCGTCCAGATCAGCGCTCTGGAGGATTTTTTCGATGGCTTTTGTGTCGGTTGAAGTATAGCCGCCTGCTGCAGCAGCGTCGTTGGCAGCTGTATTTGCTGATTTTCCACAGCCGGTTAAAGCTGCCGTTATCAGGCAGAAAAGCAAAACAGAGAAAATTAGCATTCTCGCTTGGCAGGTTTTGATCATTATTTCGCCTCCTCACCTTTTATGCAAATCTTATCATTATCCGTACCTTACCAAAAACGGAAAAACGATTTTTATGTAGATATGTTCTATTATTATATATTACTTCAAGAAATGCACCTTGTTTTAAGGGGTTTTAAAAAAATAAATCTGTTCGAAATTACCTGCGGAATATCCAATCAAGGAATTCCCTATCTACAAGAAAAAGGAGACTTTAATCGGGTAGGAGGCCACCCATTATTTGAGTGGCCGACCTCCCACAGCACCGTACGTACCGTTCGGTATACGGTGCTTCCTCAGTTTGCGTTGTGACCTGTCGATAATACTCTGAAAAGAATTGGAATCCAAATCCTCTAATTACCTAGTTTGTTAAGGATTTCTTTAGGATAGGGCTATTGGATCTTCTCCAGTAGCTCTTTCTTGTGTTTGCGTATTCCCATGCTTTGGCTATGTGCTTGGCACTATCAACCCGCACTCGGGACTTTCACCCGTTAGACTGCGCCCATGCCGGGCGCACAATATGCAAGAAAGCCCGCTAACAGCGGACTTTTTCATTGTATCAAAATTTGAGTACTTATTTGTCTAAAGACTAAATAATTGATACAATTTAACGATTTGTCGGGTTTGGTTGTCAGGGGGGTGCATCTTTCTGCAGGGGGTGCATCTTTGAAAACAGATGGTCAATCTGGCTGTTGTTAGCGAAACTTCTGGTTTTCCATATTTTGATATTGGCAAAAGAAAAACCCGCCCTATGGCGGGTTGAATTAATGACAAAAGCATTATATATAAAAATCAATTCATCTTATGGTTCTAAATAATCCCAAGTCGTTATAATGTTACCGTTGGTCACTATATCTTCCGGAAAGCCCCATAATAAAATGCCGAAATAGTCCAATTGACCTAAATATTCGTCTTCACCTAATTGGTCTCCATCATAGACTAAAAATGGTATACTCATCTCATTTACGGCAATGTCTTCTCCCCCAACATGCGTAATCAGTGTAGCCTCTGCCAGGACAATAAATCCTGAACCGTAGGGTCCCGCTATAAAATATTCACCAACTTTAGCTGCTTGCTCATAAATAATTACTTTAAGGTCCGCGTCTTCATCTGCATCTGCAATGGGGAACAGAACTTTGTCTGCTTCCATCTCTCCCTTAACATCTATGGTCAACGCATTGGAATCAAAGTTTCTCAGTTCAATCTCAAAGCTGAAGGGATCATCAATTCCCTCAAAATAGTAAGAACCCTGCCCTGTTATTTCATCTATTTGGTAGTTTTCGTCAAAGCCACCGCCATTGGCAAGAACTAATGCCGAGAAGCACAGGACCATTATTATGCTTAGTATCCCAATATTTATTAATTTCTTTAACATATAGAACCTCCCTTTCACATATCATAATTTCCTTCTTGGATTTCATCGTCTAAATCGCCGTTACCGCCAAAACAGAGAAACAGTTGAACATAATGCCACGACCATCTCCCTTCATGTAATAGTGCTAAAATCTTGCCAGAAAGACAAAAACCGACCACATTGGTTGGTTACGCTACTAGCTCTTTACGGGGATAAGCGTCCAAATGCACCCCCGCATTCATCGCTCCCGGTTGGCTAAGTATTTCTATTTGTAGTATACAATTATTTACCATAACATGCAATGTGAAATGTCTGTCATTGTTGATTGGCCTGCCCGCCAAAAATATGGTCCAAATATAATTTGTTAATTGCAAATTAGAGAGTAAAAAGTAGAGCACTGGTTATGATCAGATCCAGCTCACCACTCCGGCTTTCTCCAGCACGGCCAAAAATCCGGGGCGTTTTTCTTTGGCTCCGGATATGCCGGCGTCGGAGAATATGCCGCACTATTCGTAGTCTGGATTGGATGATATCAACCGTTCATAATACTGGATCTGATTCTGGAGTGAGTTTAATTGTTCCCTATGGTCAGTCGAGACTCTGACATAAGCGCAGACCTTAAGCCGGGCAGGAATGAAGATAGGATGTTGGCGGAATAATTCGGTGATGTTTCTTTGGCCCATCTCTATTCCATTCTCCAGGGCAGCTCGGTTCCGTCTTTTAAACTGGAATACTACCTCATGCTCTGTTTTTACAACCATGGCATTAAGGGTGGTGGACCACAGGCCTTCGTTAAATTCGGTGAGCAGCTGGTCCTGCTTCTTTAATTCCTTGATAAACTGAACCTACCCTGATTTAATAGACACATAAAACGCACAATATCTGGTTCATTCGCAGAATAGCTTATTTTATTATTCCATTACCTTAATAGCTGCCTGTTTTCAGATATATTTTTCCGCCCAGCTTTAGCTCAGTCCCCAGGAAGATGATTGTCAAGGGCAAGCGGTTTTACCGCTTGGTGAAGCGTACCCTTTACGATCAGGATCATGGAGACTAAAATCACTCGCAGCGGAAAACATTACCCAGCTTTTAGTATATCCATAGGGACCCTGTAGCCATTGCTTGAATGGATACGTTGCCGGTTGTAGAAAACCTCAATATAATCAAATATTGCTATTTTGGCTTCAGCCCGTGATTTTAACCGCCTGCCATAAAGCCTTTCTTGCTTTAGTTTGCCCCAGAAGGATTCCATTGGGGCATTATCAAGCAATTGCCTTTACGTCTCATGCTGCAGATGAATTTATTTTTCTTCAGTAGATCCTGGTACTCCTTACTGGCATAATCGACTAAAGAAAAGGGATTGC
>DDXI01000133.1 GCA_002347475.1 Peptococcaceae bacterium UBA2264 | reverse complement strand
ATGACTTTATTATACGAGGAGGTAATTTAATGAAGACTTTGGCATTAAAATACGGGTGTAATCCCAATCAGAAACCGGCTGAAATAAGATCAGTCAGCGGGGAACTTCCTTTTCAGGTATTAAACGGCAATCCCGGTTACATTAATTTTATGGATGCCTTGAATTCCTGGCAGCTTGTAAAAGAGTTGAAAATGGCCTTAAATATGCCGGCAGCTGCTTCCTTTAAACATGTCAGCCCAGCCGGAGCAGCCCTGGGTTTGCCCTTGACAGATGAAGAGAAAAGGGCCTGCTTTGTTGAAGATATTGATTTGTCTCCTATTGCAGCAGCTTATGTGCGGGCCAGAGGTGCCGACAGGATGTCCTCCTTTGGGGATTGGGCCGCCATGAGCGACATAGTAGATAAAGCAACGGCTCTTGTTTTGAAAAGGGAAGTGTCGGACGGTATTATCGCTCCGGGATATACTCATGAAGCACTGGAAATACTCAAACAGAAAAAAGGCGGAAAATACAACATTGTTGAAATAGATCCCGCCTATGAGCCTCCCGCCCTCGAAACCAAGCTGATCTATGGGGTCGAGTTTATCCAGCAAAAAAACAGCATAATTCCCAGCGCCAAAGACCTGGAAAACATTGTGACGGCCAATAAGAATCTGCCGGAAGATGCCAAGAGGGATCTGATCCTGGCGATGCTGACTCTCAAATATACACAGTCCAATTCTGTCTGCTATGTTTTTAATGGCCAGGTAATTGGGGTCGGGGCCGGCCAACAATCAAGAATACATTGCACTCGGCTGGCGGGAGAAAAAACTGATATCTGGTATCTCAAGCAACACCCTCGGGTTTTAAATCTGAAATTCAAGGAAAATGTTGGCAGACCGGAGCGGGATAATGCCCTGGATTTATTTGTCAGAAGAGATGCAGCCGAGTATGAACTGAAGATGTTGCCTGATTTGTTGGAAGAGGTTCCGGCCCGTCTTACTGATAAGGAGAGGGAGACTTGGCTGCAGGGTTTGAAAAACGTAACCCTGGGTTCGGATGGTTTCTTCCCCTTCAGAGACAACATAGACCGGGCAGCCAAAAGTGGGGTTAAATATGTCGTACAGCCGGGTGGTTCTGTCAGAGACGACATTGTGATTGATTCCTGTAATGAATATGATATGGTAATGGTCATGACAGGAATAAGACTGTTCCATCACTAAAATACCTTCTGATTTACTTTACTCAAGCCTCATTCAATGGCAGACAATTGCAGAGGGGGTTACTCTATGGAAAATAATACTCCTACCAGAGCGCAGGCTTTGGAACTATTGAAAAAGTACAATCAGAATGATTCGCTGATAAAACATGCACTTGCTGTGGAAGCAGTCATGCTGCATTTTGCTGATTTATATCAGGCTGCCGACAAGGAGGCCTGGGGAGTAATCGGGCTTGTCCATGATCTTGATTATGAACAACATCCTGAGGAGCATTGTGCTAAAACCAGAGAGATATTGCAGGCAGAGAAATGGCCGGAAAAATATATCCGGGCAATCGAAAGCCATGGCTGGGGTCTGGTCAATGACGTCAAACCCTTCGAAGATTTGGAGAAAGTTCTCTATACTATTGATGAACTTACCGGACTAATCACAGCTGTTGTTCTTCTCAGGCCAAGCAAAAGCATTTTGGATTTACAGCCACAGTCCGTTAAAAAGAAATGGAAACAAAAAGGATTTGCTGCCGGAGTCAACAGGGATGTCATCATTGCCGGTGCGGAGATGTTGGGAATGGATTTGGGTACAGTCATTACCGAAACTATCACAGGAATGCAGAAGGCAGCTGCAGAAATTGGACTGAAGGGTGAAATGCAACTGAGTAGCTAGACACAAGTATTTACAACAAAGTATTTGCATCCGTATCAAAATTACATGTTAATAAGGAAAACACCAGCTTTCTTTTAAAGAAAATGAGCCGAACTCAAGATTCATCTTTGAGGCGGCTTCTTTTTTATTAGTATATTTCTGAACATTTCGAATTATGGAACTTTAAGGAATAACCTTGAAGAGTTTGAGAAATATGTTACAATGTGATTGTGAATAAACTATCTTTCACAATAACTTCTGGATTAATTTATTCCTAATTATAGTTGCAGCGTTATTCGAAAAAGGGATGTCTATTTTTTCAGTAATAATTTTTGGAGGTAATTAATATGGAATTTGCACAGGAGAAGGCCAAAATCGGTTTTATTGGAATAGGGGTTATGGGAAAAAGCATGGCGGAAAATTTGCTCAAGGCAGGATATCAGGTTACTATTTGTGACCGAGATAAAGCTAAAGCCGAAGAGCTTGTTGAACGGGGGGCTGTTTGGCAGGAGTGCGTAAGTGATATAGCCTCTGAGAACAACCTGATCATTACTGTCCTGGCTGATCCCAAAGATGTGGAAGAAGTATATTTCGGAACTGAAGGCATATTTAATTATGCCGCTCCAGGTACATATCTGATTGATATGACTACTTCAACTCCTTTGCTGGCCAAAAGGATTTACAATGGAGCCCATGCTAAAGGATTGTTTGCCTTGGATGCCCCGGTTTCCAGCGTAAATACAGGAGCCAAGGAAGCTAAACTGTCTATCATGGTAGGGGGAGATCAAACTGTTTTTGATGCTGTTAAGCCTATTCTGAATGTTATGGGTACGAACATAGTTTTGCAGGGTGGAGCAGGAGCCGGTCAAAACACCAAAATGTGCAGCCAGATTACCATGGCTTCCACTATGATCGGGGTTGTTGAAGCGATGGGTTATGCTGAAAAGGCAGGACTTGATCCCGATAAAGTATTGCAAAGCATAGAATCAGGTGCGGCCGGAAGCTGGTTTCTGAGCAATTATGCTCCCCACATGATTGCCGGTAATTTTACTTCAGGTTTGAATATTAAACATTTCACTAAAGATATCATGATTGCCCTGGATTCTGCCGAAGAAATGCAAATGGAAACTCCTGGTTTAGAATTAGCTAAATCCCTATATCAAATACTTTTGTCCAGAGGAGAGCAAAATAGCGGAACTCAGGCCTTATACAAATTATACCAATCCTGATCTGCCCTGAAGAGAAAGTGATTATTGGCAGCAAGAGCGAGTCTGCGTCAGGAATTAGTGTGTCTGATTGACAGCAAAAAGCCAAAAGGCCCCCTCTGAGGAGCTTTTTGGCTTTTTGTGTATGCTGTTACTTCGTGTATTGTTATCGTTTCTATTTATCTGCTTTCAGAACTACTTTGATTGCACCATCACGGCGTTCCTCAAAGATATCGTATCCTTCCGCTACCTGGGAGAGCGGGATAGTATGAGTGATGAGGGGTTTCATATTGAGTTTTCCTTCTTTGATCAGATCGATCAGCTCAGGTATATGATTGGCTTTAACCAGCCCCATTTTAAGAGCAATGTTTCGGATCCAGAGGCTTTGCATTTCCAGGATTTGTGGTTTCTCAAAGACACCAATAATGGAGACTGTTCCGCCTGGTTTTACACCGGCAACAGCCCCTTTGAAGGTTGGCTCAAAGCCATTGGCTTCAATAGTTACATCTGCGCCCCGGCCGTCAGTCATATCTTTTAAGGCTTGTGTTACATCTACTTTCAGAGGATTTAAGCCGTAATCAGCCCATCCCTGTTTCTTGGCAAACTCAAGCCTGGATTCGTCAATATCAACAGCGACAACTCTTGCCGGCCCCCAAAGGCGGGCAGTTGCCATAGCACACATACCAACCGGGCCTGAACCGAAGACAGCTACTGTATCTCCCCGCTGTATGTCACCATTTTCTGCCCCAAAGTATCCGGTTGATAAGATATCTCCGACGAACAAAACATCTTCATCAGCTAAACTGTCCGGAATCAGGTACATACCGGAATCGGCGTAAGGCACCCTGACATAATCGGCCTGACAGCCGTCAATCTTGTAGCCGAAGATCCAGCTGCCGGTTTCACAGTGAGAATACATGCCGCGTTTACAATAGTAACATTCCATACATTGGGTGATACAAGAGACAGCAACTTTATCGCCTTTTTTAAATTTCTTAACTTCGGATCCGGTTTCGATAACTTCGCCGCAAAACTCGTGGCCGATAACTCTTCCCGGTTCGACCTCAGGCATTCCACCGCTGCGAATATGTTTATCTGTACCACAAATAGTGGAAGTAGTAACTCGGACAATGGCATCGGAAGGTTTAAGGATTTCCGGGTTGGGCACTTCGTCAAGACTCATATTTTTAGGACCATGATAAACAAATGCTTTCATTACTAAATTCATATCCCTTCTGTAATTAATCAAGATTTTTGTAATTTCAGTTAGAACTTCTAAAGAATCAATACTCCGGGGTATTCGCATTTTCAAAATGCAAGGGCAGATGTGCGCAAGCTGCTTAATTTAAGTATATAAAAAATTGTGAAAAAATATTCAAACTTTTCGAAAAAGGCTATACAAAGTTTGAGAAATATGTTACAATGTAAATATATTAAGCACCATGTTTCACAAAGTTCACATTTGCCTTTGACAATGTTTGAAAAAGGAGTTTGAGCTGAAGGAGAAATCAAGGTGTTAAATGCTTGTGTGACAACCTCCTTTCCAGCTTGTTTAAGATCAATTCTGAAAGTGTAGAATTTTCAGAATTAAACAGAACAAATTTTGGCTGCAACAATCCAATGCTGCAACCTGTAAAATTGATCTGCGTATAGGTTGAATTCAAACTACAGATATGGTCAGATATCTATAGCAGTTAAGTGAATTTTACCTATTGATCCAAACAGAAATTATAGCCTTATTACCTGACTCTTACTTAACTTATTCTAAACATATCACAGCTTTTAATAATCAGTCAATAGATTATTAAAATTATGTAGAATTATAGTCTTATTATGAATAAACAAAGAGAAATCCCAACACTGGAGGGGATTTCTCTTTGTTTATTTGGGGACAATGGCAGATAATATTAGCCAGTATTCACAAGCAGCCTAAAACACCGGTCTTTATAATGTGAAAATCAACACAAACAGCGCAGTATTATACTCATTATTAAGATTTACTTTGGAAAAAAGTGAAGGTATAATCAAGAAGCAGTGAATTTTAGTAAGAAACAAAAGATATTGTTTCTATATCCATTAATTTTCAATGATGCTGTGCTTATGCAAGCAGGTGGGTCAAATAATAAATAATAGGTAGATTATTAAGGGAGGAAATAAAGTGATTTCAAAATATCTGAAAATATTTGTTCCAGTTTTGATCCTGACGATGTTAAGCGGCTGCGGGCAGCCGGCACCAACTGCTTCATCTTCAGATGATGTTAATAAGCCCTTGATTATTGCCACATCGTTTTACCCAATGTATATTTTTACACTTAATATTACAAAAGATATACCCGATGTAAGAGTAATCAATATGACTGCCCAGGTAAAAGGATGCCTGCATGATTATGCTGTTACTCCTGTAGACCTCAAGAATCTGGAGGAAGCCCGGATATTCGTTGTTAACGGAGCCGGCATGGAATCTTTCATGGATAAGATCAGCAGTCAAATGCCCGGATTAAAGGTGATAACTGCCAGTGAGGGGATACAATTGATAAGAGGTCAGGGTGATGAAGGGGATAACCCGCATGTCTGGGTGAGCATTTCTAATGCTATGCTGCAGGTAATAAATATCAGTGATCAGTTATCCTTGCTCGATCCCGAAAATTCCGCCAAATACCAGAGTAACACTGCTGTCTATCTGGAAAAACTGGAGACCGAAAGAAATAAAATGCATCAGCTTTTAGATGGTTTGTCAAACCGGGAAATTATAACTTTTCACGAAGCGTTTCCCTATTTTGCCAGGGAGTTCAATTTGAATATCGCCGGTATCATAGAACGCGAACCCGGTTCCGAGCCAAATGCCCGGGAATTGGCTGCAATCATTGAGAACGTAAACAGCCTTAAGGTCAAAGCGCTCTTTGTTGAACCACAATATTCGGCCAAAGCGGCGGAAACAATCGCTGAAGCGACCGGTGCTCATATTTATACCCTCGATCCTGTTGTCACAGGACCTTTGGAGGCAGATGCCTACATTAATATTATGGACAGGAATCTCAGAACATTACAAGAGGCCTTGAAATGAAACATCATGAAAATAACATTGATACGCAATGCGGTAAATGTACATGCGGCCTGTGCTGTACAAAAATAATTAATTTTGGGGTAACGCGAGGCTGGACGGAAATATTAAAGGATATTAATCTTCACATTCACTGTGGAGATTTGACTGCCCTGATCGGTTCTAACGGCGCCGGAAAAAGTACGCTTCTGAAGGCTATACTCGGGGAGATTTCTCACAGCGGCGAACTCGTATTTCTTGCTGCCAATAAGGAGGGTACGGGGCGCCCATTAATAGGTTATGTACCTCAGAAACTGGAGTTCGATATCAGTTCTCCGACAAGTGTGCTGGATTTATTTGCAGCCGCTCGTTCTGCCATACCTGTTTGGTTATATCGTTCTCAGAAGATGCGGCAGCACATCAGCGAAGGTTTAGCCCAGGTACAGGCTGAACACCTGATTGACAGACGCCTGGGGGCTTTATCCGGGGGTGAATTGCAGAGAGTCTTACTGGCGCTGGCTCTTGACCCAGTTCCCCACCTCTTGCTGCTGGACGAACCATTATCAGGTATCGACCAGAAGGGCCTGGAATTATTTTATCGGACAGTTTCTACCTTGCGGGAAAATTATGACTTATCGATCATATTAATTTCCCATGATCTTAAACTGGTTGCCGAGTATGCGGACAGGGTAGTCTTCTTGAATAACAAGACCATTGAATGCTGTGGCACCCCTCAGGAAGTTTTCAACAATAAAAAGGTAATAGAAACTTTCGGGATTGGCTGGCCCATAGAACTGCTGGCAGGAAGAGGGGCGGAGAGGGAATAATGTTATTATGGTATAATCTGATTGACTTACTGCTGCCTTATGATTGGGCCAATTATCTGTTTATGAAAAACGCTCTTCTCGGTGTTTTGCTGGTAACGCCAATCTTCGGCCTGCTGGGAACAATGGTGATTAATAATAAAATGGCCTTCTTCTCGGATTCTTTGGGACACTCAGCCCTGACTGGTATCGCCATCGGGGTTATTTGGGGTATTCCTAACCCTATATGGTCGATGCTGCTGTTTTCGATCCTGCTTACCATCGCTATTTTAATTGTCAAAAAGGCTAATACTGCTTCTACAGATACCATAATTGGGGTGTTTTCATCGACAGCAGTAGCCTTGGGGATTGTCATTCTCTCCCGCAATGGCGGGTTCAATAAATATTCAGTATATCTTATTGGAGATTTGTTGAGTATCAGTCAGACTGATTTGGTTACCCTGGGACTTGTCTTTATAGTTGTTTTTATATTATGGATAGTTGTTTTCAATAAACTGCTTCTGGTCAGCGTCTCTCAGGCCTTGGCCCGAAGCCGAGGCCTGAGAGTGAATTTTTATGATTACCTCTTCACAATTTTAATGGCGGTTATTGTTACTATCTCTATTCAATGGGTAGGCATTTTGATTATCAGTTCACTTCTGATTTTACCGGCTGCTGCTGCCAGGAATATTGCCCAAAATATGAGACAGTACCATGTTTGTGCTGTTTCGGCAGCTCTGATTTCCGGATTAGCGGGCTTAATTCTTTCCTACTATTGGGGTACTGCGACCGGAGCTACTATTGTACTTGTTTCAGCCCTGTTCTTCCTGGGAACATTCATGTTCAAAGTGCTTGGCAGGTAGCAAAGCTGCTTCAGCTGTTGAACTGTTCGGGTGTTTGTTTGACTGCCGAACTGATTTTCTGAAAGTCTTCCCAGACTAATTTTTTCAGATGAGGATTTCTGAGAACAGCAGCCGGATGATAAGTAGGCATGAAAAGGATCCCTTTGCGTTCAAACCATTGTCCATGACATTTTCCCATTGTAAAATTCGGTCCTAAAATTCCATGGGTAGCAGCTAAGCCCAGGAGAATAATGAACCGGGGTCGGATGAGAGCAAACTGCTGCCGTAACCAGGGAAGACAAATCTGCATCTCGGCCAAAGTCGGTGTCCGGTTTCCGGGAGGCCGGCACTTGACAATATTCGTGATATAGACACTCTCCCGGGGAAGATCGGCTGCCAGCAGAATTTTGTCCAGCAATTGGCCTGCCATGCCGACGAAAGGCCTGCCCAGCTCATCCTCGGTTTGTCCCGGTCCCTCCCCGACAAACATCAGAGGTGAATTGGGGTCACCTTCGCCAAAAACTACACCACGACAGCTTTGGCGCAAGGAACAATTGTTGCAGTTCAGCGCTTTTTCTTTTAATTGATCCAAATCCGCAGGCAAATTATCCAGCCTCCTGCTCTTATTTTATTTGCCTTATCAGCGTTTTTGCTATTACGAAATTATCATGGGAACAATAGTTAATATGATAATTCCACCTTTTAATTTCTGATTCCTGTCTTGATCCTGAAATAGCCCCTGAAATATTATCGGGAAGTTATTATAGACAGCGAATTATTTAAGGTTAATGAGGGGAGAAATGATTGATGTTTTTCCAGGATTTTAAAGAAAATATCAA
>DDXI01000150.1:8893-12826 GCA_002347475.1 Peptococcaceae bacterium UBA2264 | reverse complement strand
GCGTCCTCGCCCACCATTTCCACGGTAATGTTGGACTCAGCTGTTTGTTCCAGATAGGTCAGCAGTCTTTCCGAGACAATCAAGCGGGAATTTTTATGCAGGCGCACTTCAGTTTCGCGCACAGTTCGGTCAACACCCTTGATCTGAATCATTTCCAACTCAGCAATACTATTTTCAGCAACTTCAATGATAGTCTTCGGGTTTAAAACCCGTTCGCCGCTGCCCTCTCCTTCGCCATAATGTTTTTCCACATATTTCATCCGCGCTCCTTTCCGGACAAAAAATTCATGGATCCCATCATGCTGGGCTTTTTTGCTGCTTTCATTATGAATTCCACAGCCCGCTACTATCAGCACATCGGCATCTGTCCCTATTTCAAAGGTATTGTAAACCAAATCATTCAGCCCTTCAGATAGAATCACGGGAATATGCACACTTTCTCCCTTGGTTCGTGGCTTGATAATGACATCAATTCCCGGTTTGTCTTTTTTCGTTATTATATCGATATTTGCCGTGGTATGGCGTTCAACTCCCTGACCATTTTTCCGAATATTGTAGGCCCCCTGGGGCAGCTCATGCAAATCGGCAATTTCCTCTAATAATTTCTTATCGATTGCATTCAGCAACTGCTCTCCCCCCTCTGCTGCAGTTCTTCCGACAGCGGCAATCCGTATCAAGACTCTCGATGTCTTCAAGAATTTTTTCCCGGCTGGTTATCTCGCTGATTCTGCCATTAGCCACAAGAATTACCTGATCAGCCAGCTGAAGGATCCGTTCCTGGTGCGATATTAGTACGATCGTGGTATCATATTTCTCATTCAGATTTTCAATAGTTTCCGTCAACTTCTGAAAGCTCCATAAATCAATCCCCGCTTCCGGCTCGTCAAAAATAGCTACCTTTAAATTGCGGGCCAGGATACTGGCAATTTCAATCCGCTTCAATTCACCTCCGGAAAAACTGGCGTTGATTTCACGGTCTAAATAATCCTGAGCACACAAGCCGACATCATACAGAAGATCACAGATATCTGTGGGGTTATCGGTTCCGGCAGCCCAACTCAATAGGTCCCGCACCTTTATGCCCTTGAAGCGCGACGGCTGCTGAAAGGCATACCCGATGCCCAAGCGAGCTCTTTCGTGAATTTCCATGTGGGTTATATCCGCGCCATCCAAAAGAATTTGCCCGGCGGCAGGCTGATAGATTCCCATAATTGCCTTGGCTATGGAAGATTTTCCCCCACCGTTCGGCCCGGTTATTACATAAATTTTTTTATTTTCCAAGGTCAAACTGATCTCCTTTAAGACTTGTACTTTACCCCTATCTCCTTCCAAGGTTACACTGACATTTATCAGTTGAAGCATTTGCTGTTCTCACCCCCAAATTTTGTAACAGAAATTTTGATGATATATCGAAGCTGTTTCATAACTGCCTATTCAACAGTTATAGCATCTACCGGACATATTAATTCTGCTGCTTTAGCACATTCTGCAGACTGCGGAGGCACCACTTCAACAAGAGCAACTGCTTTATTATTTTCATCCAAGGTAAATAAATCAATACAAGTCCTCACACAAAGAGTACAGCCAATACAGGTATCCTTATTGACAGTAACTTTCATTTGAACAGCCTCCTCTTCTTCTTCAGGTCAGAAGCGCATATACTCTATGGCCCAAGAATACAAAAACCGACCTTGTTGTGGTCGGTAATGCTTAAGCAATGCCCGAGGGAAAACGTCGAAAATGCTTACTTGCATCCGCCGATCCCAAACGTGTTCTGAACCCTCACTTAATTATATCATTGATGTTTTTTATTAACACTAAATATTTCCTTTTGACAAACATTTTTCTATAATAGCACTGCCAAAAATCGGGCAGCAACTTACTGCCCGATATTCTAAACCGTTATTTAACTAATCATTGTTGACGCTTTTATTCGTTTTGCTTCAGACATTCAAAAATTTGAGCAACTTCCTCAAATCCTTCTTCTCTGGCTTCTTTAGCCATTTTAAGATAATCTATTGGTTTGCCGAGACTATCAAATTTCCGGAACCTATTTTCGGGATTTTCTTTTATACTCTGAATTTTCGAGAAATAGGCGGCAATTCTATCATATCCTTCTTTCTCCAAATAAGTATATTTATCCGGGGGTTGAGATTCGTCCGAAAAAACTTCCATTAAATTCTTTTCTGTTTTCGTTCCTTTCAGCTCTGTCATAAGTTAACCTCCCTACATATTTATTTAATTTCTCAAAAAACGTTTAAATAAATTACTCTGGCACTGCTAGTTAATACTTAGACCGGTAATTATATCGTCATTTTCTTTATTTTTATCGCGTTTAGGGAAGTTTCGGAAACTTTCTCTATCGTGATTCATTGTATTGATAGTATCTAGTACTCTTTTCTGACTCCGAATTCAGCAAATTCGACCCATTCTTCAGCGTGAAGGAGTAATGTAACTAACTCATCCAGGAGTGCATAATGATCTTCTTCCTGTTTAATCAGATATTTGAATAAATCCTTTTCGTGATCATCAGTTGCTTTGGATAAAAATCCAGTATAGAGGTCGATGCTTTGTTTTTCCTTCTCTAAAGCCATTCTGTAAAAATCCAGCTGACTGGGTATCGCTTTAATTTCACTTTTATAATTACCTATACCCTTAAAAACATTTTTAACTTTCAATAATGTTTCATTATCTTTTAACTCATATGGTATTTTAGAAAGCTTATCACGTAAAATCCGAGCATGATTGATCTCGTCATTTGCCAGTATCAGGCACACTGTAAGCAAGCTATTATTAATATTGATCCTCGCTTGTTCTGTATAATATATTATACTGTCAAGTTCCATATTGATCGCATATTCCAAAGTGTTCATAATTTTTTCCTCCTTCAAATTATTATCTGATATCCCTTCAAAATACGTTTCCCATCAATACTTGACAGGTAAGAACTACATTGCTTCCCTTACTATGAGAAAAGCAATTCATTGCAAACTACTTAACAGTTATAGCATTTACCGGACAATCTTCCTGAGCTGTTTTGGCGCATGCTTCCGATGGCGAAGGTATCACCTCAACAATAACAGTTGCTTTGCCTTCCTCATCCAATTTAAACACTTCTGGGCAAAGTGATTCACAAAGTCCGCATCCGATACAGGTGTCCTTATCAACAATAGCTTTCATTTTAAAATAACCTCCTTTTTCTTCACATCCAGCCAGTAGTCCCATAAGGAAAACAACAACAAGCCCGGCACAGATTTCAGATCAATATTTTGCTTATTTAATTNNATTTTCTCGGTTAACAACCGATACTCTCCCAGGCTGTAACCATAGGGTTTAATCAGGCTGATATCCGGCCTGCCCTTTTCATTCAGAACTTCCTCGTTATAATGAACAGCCAAAATATCGGCAATAAAAGCATCATGACTCCCCAGACAGAGAGTTTCCCGGACCCGACATTCAATATTTACAGGACATTCGGCTATCATTGGTGCTTTAACGAAGGCAGCCGGTGTTGCTGTCAAGCCGGTATCCATGAATTTATCAACTTTGTCTCCGGAAACCTGGCCGCAATAATCCACCTGTCTGGCCAGGTCAGCTGAAGGAATATTAATTACAAATTCTCCGGACTCCTGAATTAATTTATGCGAATAGCGGATAGTATTAACTCCAATATACAATATTGGAGGTTCGGAATTCATAATCCCGGTCCAGGCTAGTGTCATAATATTGGGAGGACAGCCTTCAGCCACTGAAGTTACGAGTATTGTTGGTAAAGGGAAAAGAGCCGTATTAGCTTTTTGCATTACCTTACTCATTCTTCTCACATCCTTACTTCAAATTAACACTATCCAAAAAAATAAAGCTCCAACGAACCTTTATCAACAGATTACCTGACATTACCTTCAACTACTGTTCCCCATCAGCAACTTCTCC
>DDXI01000150.1:0-8878 GCA_002347475.1 Peptococcaceae bacterium UBA2264 | reverse complement strand
TTCACCGGTTTATGGTCAATTGTAATGTCCCGTTTCCGTTTCCGGCTCTGCAGATTTTCCATCTTAGGAATTCCTTGGAGCTTTTAAATAATTTACTACACATAGCAGTTTCCGTCAAAGCCTAAAAACTGCCATTCAGTGAGATTATACTGGTATTTTCTGAAATTTTTGAATATTCTCTCTTAATCCCTTGAGTTTTCTTTTATCCATTCAAATTTATCTCCCCTACTTTTACTCGTTGTGCAGTTTTCTCGGGGACAAAGGCCTCATTATCCAGGTAATCAAAAATAACCGCGCTCCCTGACGGGGAGACATCAGCTTTTTCATCAAGACTCACCTCATCCCAAATCAACTTTGCCAAGGGGAAAGGTTCCAAAGCTCTGGGCAATATTCCCTGTACATAGGCAATCAGCAAGCCATAATTCACGATAGGCACACCCTGTTCTTTGGCATAGGCCATGCGGCTGAGCATAGCGCTCCTGTTCATCATGCAAGCCCCGCAGTGCACGATCAGGGCATATTTCCTGATGTTTTCTGTAAACGTAGTTCCGGACGAATACTCAAATTCCAGCTGTTTGCCGGTTCTCTGCCGGATCCAGCGGGGAATCTTCACCGTGCCGATATCATCCGACTGCCGATGATGCGTACAGCCTTCCGCAATCAGCACAGTGTCCCCATTTTTAAGTTTTTCCAAGGCTTTGGTTCCCCGGATCAATTGCGCCAAATCTCCCTTTTGCCGGGCAAAGAGAATAGAAAACGAGGTCAGCAGGATTTCTTTCGGTGTATCGGCCGCTGCTTTCAGAAAGACCTGGGAATCCGTAATAACCAGCTTTGGTTTTTTGGCCAGGCTGTTCAGCGTTGCCCGCAGTTCGAATTCCTTGGTAACAAGCGCAGTCGCATCGCTTTCCAGAATATCGCGGATCACCTGTTGCTGCGGAAGGATTAAGCGGCCCTTGGGAGCTGCCTTATCAATCGGGGTAACCAGGACGATCAGATCTCCCGGGTTGATTAAATCCCCGACAAGGCGGAACTTATCTTCTCCTTCCGGAATCAATGAGATCAGCTTGTCTTTCAGTTCTTTGATCCCCTGCTTCTTTAGGGCCGAGACCAAAACTACAGGGATCTTCAGTTCTTCCTGAAACTGTGCGGCAATCCGCTTCCCTTGCCGGGGCTCGATCCTGTCTGCTTTATTTAAAACCAGGAGAACCGCTTTGTTTTTGTCTTCGATCCGCTTGAGCAGCATCCGGTCCTCCTCGCTGATCCTGCCGGCAATGCCATCATGAATCAATCCGGCTGTACCGGCACTGACTCCCTTACTGTTCTCGGCACAGCAAGCTTCAGGGATTTCTGCCGTGATATCCGCAACCACCAGGGCCACATCGGTTTTCTCCAGGACTTCCAGCGTCTTTTTAATTCTCAGCAGACCCAGCTCACCGGAATCATCAGTTCCGGCAGTATCAATAAGCACACAGGGACCGATCGGCAAAATCTCCATCGCTTTAAACACCGGATCTGTTGTCGTCCCTTTCACTTCGGAAACGATCGCCGTTTCCTAACCGGTCAGGGTATTGATTAAACTGGATTTTCCGGCATTTCTCTTGCCAAAGAGCGCCAGATGCATTCTGACCCCTCTGGGAGCTTCATTCAAACTCATCGCCAGCCCTCCATCATCATCTTCCCGGAATCCCAGGTTTTGTTACCGCAAAGGGATTCAGCACTTCCGCAAGGAGGTCATCGGCCAGCAGTTCTTCTTCCTTCAGCACCTTTCTGACCGTTTTGTGCTCATTTAAGGCCCTTTTAGCGATCCGGCCGGCTTCGTCATACCCCAAATGGTGAACCAGGGCTGTCGCCAAAACTGCCGAATTCTCCAAATGTTCCAGACATTTCTCCCGCTGCGCTTTGATCCCTTCAATACATTTCTCTTTGAAGAGCAAGACTCCCTGAGCCAGCAGTTCCAATGATTCCAACAAGCTTTCGGCGATCAAAGGCGCAAAAGCGTTTAATTCCAACTGACCGGAAGACGCCGACATAGTGATGGCCAAATCATTAGCCATCACTTTCATGGCCACCTGTCCTATCATCTCCGGAATGACCGGATTTACTTTTCCCGGCATCATCGTGGATCCTGCCTGCATCTGGGGCAATTCGATTTCCCCAAATCCGCCTCTGGAACCGGAAGACAGCAAGCGCAGGTCATTCGATATCTTCAGTAAATTTGTCCCACAGGCCTTTAACAAGCCGGAGGCTTCCACAAAGACGTCATTATTCTGGGTTATGTCTACCGGGTAATCTGACCTGGCCAGTCCTAATCCCGTGAGTTCCTGAATTTTATCCGTAATCATAAAAATATATTTCAGGGAAGCATTCGTCCCGGTCCCTATGGCAGTACCTCCCAGATTGATCTGCCTTAACCTTTCTTCCACTTTGTAAATTCTCCAGCGGTCTCTTTCCAGGGCTTTGGCATAGGCCCCAAATTTCTGTCCCAACATCATCGGCATTGCATCCATGAGCTGCGTCCGGCCCAGTTTGAGCACATCGCTGAACTCGTTTTCTTTCACCTGGAAGGCCGTTTGCAGTTCAGCCAGGAGATCGCTTAATTTTCTCAGCAGCCGGATGGCGGCGATTCTTAGTGCTGTCGGGTAAACATCATTTGTCGATTGGGACAAATTGACATCATTCAGGGGGTGTATCAGCTCATAATCCCCTTTATTTCCGCCTAAAAGCTCAATGGCCCTGTTGGCAATCACTTCATTGACATTCATATTTGTTGAAGTTCCGGCCCCGCCCTGAAAAGCGCTGACCACAAATTCCTTATCAAATTTTCCTTCTATGATCTCTTCGCTGGCCTGGATTAAGACCTCCGCCTTCTTTGCCGGCAGCTGCCTTAAGGTTTTATTCACCAGGGCCGCAGCTTTTTTGATCAGGGCGATTTCGCAAATTAGTTTAGGATTCACCTGTTTGGAACCCAGGTTGAAATTGTCCAGCGCTCTCTGGGTATTGATCCCGTAATACTTATCTGCCGGTATCCTTACTTCTCCTAAAAGATCCTTTTCAATACGGTAATCCATAATATCTCCTCATATAATACTTTACCTTCTTTTATCATCTTCACATATCTGGGTGCAGAATTCAATCCTTATATGTACTTATTATCACAATCTGGACCATATTGCATATTTCCGGTTCTATATTGCCGGATGACTAACACCTCCATAAATGAAATCATAAAAATACAAAGAAAAGTTAAGCTTAAGAAAATGGAGCAGCAAGCCAGACCGATAAGCGATCTGGCTTGCATATTTTATGATCTTTAAGTGTACCTTTTTTTCATTTAACCCTGATCTTTGAATTTTGTCCTGACATGCCTGGCATCACAAAATGGTTTGTTAATGGACTCACCGCAACGGCAAAGAACATAGCGGTTTCTCACCTCATAGGTAAATCCTTCCGCTGATTCAAGCGGGATATTGCCCTTGACAAAAATTCCTGCACTTACTTCTCTCTCAGGATCCTGTATGATATCAATAGCTGGTTCATATACAGGCTCAATCCTTTTGCCGTTTTTGTCCACTGCCACCAATCTCCCTGCTGGGCAATCACTGGCGGCCTGGATTGCTTCCTTCCTGTTTTCTTCATTATCGGATTTTTTGGCAAGTTCCCAGGCATCACCCTTTTCTCTGTGACAGAGACGGACAAAAGCGCATCTGTGATCATCCAGGAGGTCAACAGTAGAACCTACCTGCAATTCAGCCCTGTCTTCATAATCGACTCTTGAGGCAAGTTCAGTCCCATCGAAATCAAACTCAAGATGAGAACCGTCACAGAAAGGGGCATTTTTTGAATAGCCGCAGCGGCAGAGGGCATATTTTTCAGACTGCGGCAGAGCCCGGCCTGCTTTCAATTCATATCCCATTCCCTTCGGGACAATTATTTTTTCAGACAAAGGCACACCACCTGTTACGATATAGGGCCCATTCTTAACTATCCTTATCTTTTTGTTCTGATTAGTTTTTTCCATGATTTTTCATCACCTTTCCAATGCTTTTAGTAAGAAACAAGACCTGATAATAAACAAAAACCGACCTTATTTGGTCGGTTACGCTACCAGCTCCATACGGGTAATAAGCGTCCAAATGCATCCCCGCATTCATCGCTCCCTTGTGATAAGTATAAGGTTGGAAAGATTAAACTAATTTAATTATATATCCCTAGCGGATGGAATTGCAATGATTATTTAGTCAATTATGATTAGAGGACTCCCTGGCCTGTTCCGCCAATTTGATCCTGTTAATGGCCAAGGCAGCCAAACCACAGAAAGCATCCAGAAGCTGGATTCTTTCCGGGTCATATTGAGTCTCAGTACTATTAAAACAAATACCCAAGACCCCTTGCGTCCCCTGTTCCGTAATTAAGGGTATATAAAGGGCCGCTGCCGAACCCAAGGTTTCCGTTCCTTTCCCAGCTTTTTGTCCTCTGTTATATACCTAGGCGGCAACAGCCAATTCGCTGCTATCCAGGAAATCATTGGCTTCGGAAACTGCTTGCAAGGCCAATTTGGCATTTTCATCAGGCAGGAGCAAAACAACCTGCCGAGTTGGCTACGCCGAACCTTACTTCCTTTCCTTCCTTTGCCGAAGAACCTGTCAAGCCGACTTTGCTCACCAAAGGATTACCTGCCAGTTCCGAACTATAAGTTATTCCCAGCATCAATATGAATAAGACTAACATGGCCACCAGTATAACCCTGCCCTGCTTGCGGTCCTTTAACATTTTGCCGAAGGAAAAAGTTAAAGCCACGGGTATAAGCAGCAGGTAGATCATCTCCAGGAGATTGCTCAAAGGAGTCGGATTTTCAAAAGGATGAGCAGAATTAACATTAAAGAAACCGCCGCCGTTTGTCCCGATAAGCTTAATCGCTTCCTGGGAAGCCACCGGTCCCATTGCCAGAGTCTGGCTTGTTCCCTGCAGGGTAGGCACAGTAAGGTAGGGAGACAAGTTCTGAATTACGCCCTGGGAAACCAGGAGCAAGGCCCCTGCCAGGGACAGGGGCAGGAATTTCCGCAGAATCCATTGGTTATTACCTGGTATAAGCACAAAAACCGACCTTTGAAGTCGGTTACGCTATTAGCTTCTGCAGGGAAAAGCGTCCAAATACATCCCTGTATTCATAGCGCCTAAGTGAGAATATTCTGAATATCTTAATTCTGCCATAGTTGGATAGCTTTAATATACAACAATTTTCTTAGTGACCTGCGGGACTATATTTCTGTTGGTTAAAGAGCCAGGGTCACTTTCTAGTCCCGGTGCTTGATCACCAGGGCATCCACAACACAAAGCCCTTCTCCCTCAGGGTAGACAAATACGGGATTCAGGTCCAGTTCCTTAACTGTTTCTTTATTCTCTGCCGCAAACTGGGACAGCTTGACCATCACTTCTGCCAAGGCGTCAATGTCGCAGGGTCTGGAACCACGATAGCCGGTTAAGAGCTTATAGGCCTTCAGACTCCTGAGCATCTCCAGAGCCTCGGCTTGGCCCAGCGGGCAGGGATAAAGGGCTATATCCTTGAAGACCTCCACAAATACTCCGCCCATGCCGACCATCAGCAAAGGTCCAAACTGGGTATCACTGCTGATGCCCAGGATCATTTCCGTACCGGCTTTGGCCATCTCCAGCACAAGCACTCCCTCCAAGCGCGCCTGAGGGTCGTAAGCGGCGCAGCTCTTCATGATGTTGTCAAAGGCGGTCAGAACCTCTTCCCTGGATTGCAGATTCAGTTTTACCCCGCCGGCCTCAGTTTTATGCAAAATATCCGCAGAAGATATTTTCAGCACCACCGGAAACCGGAAACTGCCCAGTACAGCAAGCAGTTCTTCACTGGTTGCGGCCAGAGCCTGCCTGGGCATGGACAGGCCGATTGCGCTCAGCGCTTCTTTGGAAGCAAACTCCGTCAGGGATTCCGGCGGGGCGGTATGCTGCCCTTCCGGAACAGCTGCAGCCAGGGTGCGGGTGTATTTTTCCTCAATATATCGGGAGATTTTGCCCAAGACATTATAGCCGATATCGGAACAGCCTAATATCGCAATCCCCTGCTCCTTCAGTTTTTCCCGCCACTGGGGATCCCGCCGATCCTCCATAGAGGGCATAACGAGCATAGGGACAGATTCTTTCTCCCCGGCATAACTGAGCAGCATTTTGCCGATTCTCTCGTTCAAGGGATCCCCCACTGAAAAGGGGATCGCTCCAAATAAAAGAGCGTCAATATTCGGGTCCTGCCCGAAAATACGGTAAAGAGCAACCTGATCAGGAACAGCATCGGTAATACTCCCGCCTACAGCATCCAAAGGATTGGCAGGAGTGGCAAAGCTGGGCAGGACTGCTTTGAGTTTTCCTATCGTTTCCGCTTCCAAAGCCGGCAGGTACACCCCATATTTCTCGCACATATCGGCCAGGACAGCGTTGTCCCCGCCTGATTCATTAAACCCGGCAAAATTGGCCCTTTTGGGCATCCGTCCCTGCCAGCAGGTCAGTAAATTCACAGCGGAGAGGAATTCATCCTTATTCTCGACCATAATGACCTTATATTTTTTAAACACTGCTTCATAGGCCGCTCTGTTGCCGGCCAGGGTGCCGGTGTGGGAAACTGTGGATTTGGCGCCGAGTTTACTCAGTCCTGCGGCGTGAATAACGACCGGTTTCTGCAGCTCATAAGCCCGCCGGAGGCAGCGCATAAATCGCGGGGCATCCTTGACCCCTTCCAGGTAGATGCCCACAATGTTGACCTCATTTTCCTCCACGAGATGCTCGAAAATTTCTTCAATGGTCAGCATGGCACAATTACCCATCGAAATAACATAAGAAATATCCAGATAGGGGCAGCCTGCCAAATCGGCAGCAATTTTCCCGCTTTGGGCTAAGATGGCGGCCCCGGTTTTACGGACAGCCATGTCAAATTCCGTGCCGGAATAGCCTAATATTTTTATTTTCCGGATATTATTGATAAAGCCGATACAGTTTGGCCCCAATACCTTCATATCGTATTTTCGGGCAATGGCTTTCAGTTCTGCTTCGCCGGCCCGGCCCCTGGCAGTGCCTATCTCGCTGTAACCGGAAGCAAACACCACCACAGCCCTGGTTCCAAGTTCCCCGGCTTCTTGCATGAGAAAAGGAACGCTTGCTTTGGGGGTTGCCAGGACAACCAGGTCGGGAACTACCGGCAGATCGGCTAAGGTCTTATAGGTTGGTTTGCCCAGTATCGCAGCCCGTTTGGAATTGATAAAATAGATCGCCGTATTCTTCTCGGATTGTAAAGCGTTAAGAGCTGCTGTGTTTCCAAAATGGAACGGAGTTTCGCTGGCTCCCACTATCGCAATGGCCTTGGGCTGCAGAAAATGATCTAAACCCATTCTTTTTTTTCACCTCATCATACTCGCTATACTCGCTGAATCGAATAACCTTCCAAGCCTCTTGATCAGCACAGCCTTATTCCTAATCCAATAATGGCTGCTCAGGCAATTTGAGCGGCTGGTTTGATGTCTTCGTAAAAATTGGTTATGGTCGCATTATAGTAAGGCAACAAAAAGAGAAAGCCTATACCCAGGGTAAGAACTCCAACGAAAAACCAGCCAATAAAAGTCAGCCAAAGATAAAACAATCTTCCCTTGTTTCCATACATCATCTTTTTACTTTGTTCTATAGCTTCTAAAGGTTTAAGCCCGGGGTTATCATTCATAATATAATAGGCCATAGAATATCTTAAGCTGGCAATTATTCCTGGTATAATGAGGAGCAGAAACCAGAGGAAGGTAAAAATTATTATGAAGAAGTTCAGGATTAAGCTGGGCATTACTTTTCATCTGATACCCTCCCTTATACCCTCCCTTAATTTTTTATTTATACCTTCATCTCCCCCTTGGCTGGCTGCGGTCATTGCTGCTGACAGGTGTGCCGGGAGTGCTGCTCTTCTGCAGGCAGAAGAGGCAGGAATCTGAAGGATAAAGACAGAATTATTGATAAAGACAGCATTTTATTTAAGAATATTTTATTATAGAGGTTATCATTTTCAAATAAAATAAAGGAGCTGAGAGAAATGAGAGCAAAAAACAAGGTAATTGCCGGTGATTATCTGGACTGTTTAATTGGCCTTACTTCCTTAAAAGACTCCGTTACCATTACATTAACCGATCCCAGGGAGAAGCAGTATATGCTGATTATCTTAAACAAATCCACAGTTGAAAAATACGAGATCGTTAATGAAGATAAGTTCAAGGGAATTCATACTCTTGCTCTTCAATTCAGAGACGGTAAAAAAAGCCTGCTGGAGATCGATGATAAAATCTACAAGCAATTCCTGATAAATTTTTTCTGATAAATTCAGATTTATTTGTTAGAATTCGACAATATCATTGCGATTTCCTTCAGAACTGGCCGCCTCTGGCCAGGAATGTCATACTGAACATGCACTTGGTGGTGCAGTCCGGTCATAAAACAGGTCTTTAGAGACTGAAAAAGGAAAAGAGGGCAGCTGGTCTGCCCTCTTGATAAATTGTTTTGTTGCCTGTTATTTATTTTCTTTTTTAAAGCACATGAACCAGTCCAGGCAGTAGGTGTCTTCAGCCGGTGTTTCCATTCTTTCTTTTGCCACTCCGCAGGAACCCGCAGTAGGAACAATGCAATCATCCCCGGGTCTCCAGTCAGCCGGGGTGGCAACACCGTCTTTATCTGCCTTCTGCAGGGCCAGAATAACACGTTTTATTTCATCGAAATTTCTGCCGGTTGAAAGCGGATAGTAAAGAATCAGGCGGATAATACCTTGCGGATCAATTATAAAAACTGCTCTGACAGCCTGTGTATTAGACTGGCCAGGTTGTATCATGCCATA
>DDXI01000026.1 GCA_002347475.1 Peptococcaceae bacterium UBA2264 | reverse complement strand
ATTGGCAGATAAAATTAAGGTTCTGATGTGCTGCGTTGGTCCGGAAACCCATAACCGGGGAATTTTAACCGTTAGCAGCATGCTGAAAGATGCTGGAATGGAAGTTGTGTATATGGGCAATGCCACAGCACAGGAGACCATTAAAGTTGCTATTGAAGAAGACGTTAATGTTGTTGGCGTCAGTTCCCTGTCGGGCGGACATCTGGGTGTAGGTAAAATCCTGTTGGATTTGGCCAGGAGCAAAGGCATAGACAAGAAAATCGGTTTTGTCATCGGCGGCGTAATTCCTCCGCTGGATATTCCGAAGCTCAAAGCCATGGGTTACAATGATGTTTATCCCAGCGGCTCGACCCGTGAGCAAATCATCAACGGCATTAAGAAAGCAGTTATTGCTTAAGTAACTGTCCTGGTTATAAATGATAAAGAAACAGCTAATGTAGTTGAAATGTAGTTTGAAATTTGCTTATGTATAATACAGACCACCGCGATGGTGTTCAGTGGCCGCTGGTAATGCAGGCATATTATGCCGGCAATACCAGTGGCCTTGTAATGAAAAATGTCAGCAAGTATTATATAATAACAACAAAATGCCTGAAACAGTCGAAAGGTATTGCAGCAAAAGAGCAGCACCCAGAATTATTAGGATTATCCAAAGCTCGAAGAACAAGATATACAAAAGGATAAAAGTGGAATAACCAGGAGGGTTAAGCAGTTGGCTGAAAAGAAAACCAATGCTGAAACTAAACGTTGGGAAGAAGAGACACTCAAAAAGTTCCAAGTCAAGAGAAGTGAACGTAAAAAGAGATTTACTACCTTGTCAAACCTGGAAAGGAAAAGATTATATCTGCCGGAAAAGATTACCTCCGAGTACATGAATAAAATAGGCTACCCCGGTGAATATCCCTTTACCAGGGGGGTTTATCCGACAATGTACAGGGGCCAAATCTGGACACATCGTCAGATTGCCGGGTTCGGTACAGGTGAAGATACTAACGGACGTTTTCGTTTTCTCTTATCTCAGGGACAGACAGGGTTGAGTGTCGACTTTGATTACCCGACCTTGGTGGGGTATGATTCTGACAACCCCAGAGCCGAGGGAGAGGTGGGCAAGGTAGGAGTAGCTATAGACTCTCTGGGAGATATGGATGCTCTTTTCCACGGTATTCCTCTGGATCAAATCAGTATTTCAATGACTATTAACTTTCCTGCCCCTATCATATATGCCATGTATATCGCTCTGGCTGAAAAAAGGGGAATCGACTGGAGTAAGCTGACAGGTACCATCCAGTTTGATCTACTGAAAGAATATATTGGTCAAAAATCTTTTATTTTCCCTCCGCGTCCTTCCATGAAGCTGATCAGAGATGTCTTTTCCTTTGCCAGCAAAAATACTCCGCGCTGGAATTTTATCAATGTCTCAGGCTACCATATCAGAGAAGCAGGCAGTACGGCTGTACAGGAATTGGCTTTTACTTTGGGAGCAGGCATTCATTATGTTGAGGAAGGAATTAAAGCAGGGTTGGCAGTCGATGATTTTACGCCCAGGATGTCCTTTTTCTTCAGTTCGCAAATTGATTTTTTCGAGGAGATAGCCAAGTTCCGGGCTGCCCGCAGAATGTGGGCCCGCCTGATGAAGGAACGCTTCGGGGCAAAAAAACAGGAGGCTATGCGTCTGCGCTTTCATACTCAGACCGCCTGCGCCTCTTGCACAGCTCGTCAGCCTCTTAATAATATTATTCGGACTACCGCTGAAGCAATGTCGGCGGTCTTGGGCGGAACCCAGTCCCTTCATTGCAATGGCTATGATGAGGCTTTAGGTATGGCCTCCGAACATGCCATGCAAATGGCTCTTAGGACTCAGCAGATTATTGCCGAAGAAAGTGGTGTTGCTGATACTGTAGATCCCTTGGCCGGTTCATTTTATGTGGAGGAACTGACCGACAGGATTGAACAGGAAGCTATGAAATACATCGAGGAAATCGATAGAAGGGGCGGCTATATCCAGTGTATCGAAGATAATTATTTCCAGCAGGAAATTGCTGACGCTGCCTATGCTTTTCAGAAACTGAAAGAAACCGGCGAAATGGTTATAGTTGGCGTGAATAAATATCAGATTGATGAAGAACTGACAATAGATATAATGACATCTGATCCTGATTCTGCCAATACTCAGATCTTGAGAACCAAACGTCTGAAGAAGACCAGAGATAATCTCAGAGTGAATGCCCTTTTGGCTGAGATCAGAGAAGCAGCAACCAATGAAGAAATAAATATTGTGCCGAAAATCCTGGCAGCTGTTAAAGCTGACGCTACCGAAGGTGATATTATCCAGGTTCTGAAGGAAGTTTATGGTGAGTACCAGGAGAAACCTGTATTTTAAACCCTGTATTTTAAACTTTGTTGTAAATATATAAAGGAAGCGTATAATTATGAGGAGACCAATCAGAGTTTTAATAGCAAAATCAGGTTTGGACGGACATGACAGAGGGGCTAAAGTAGTAGCGCGGGCCTTGACTGACGCAGGTATGGAGGTCATCTACAGCGGATTGTTCCTGACTCCTGAAGATATAGTCGATATTGCTATGCAGGAAGATGTGGATGTGCTTGGGATAAGCATCTTATCCGGAGCTCATATGACTATTATTCCTAAAATATTGAAACTGCTCAAGGAAAATGATTTGGAGGATATCCTGATGATTCCAGGAGGCGTCATCGTACAGAAAGATGAAATTGATGAAATTTTGAGTTGGGGTATACCGGCGATTTTTGGTCCGGATACACCACTGCAGACTATCGTCGATTTTATAGAAGAGAATGTTGATTGTGGAGTGGTTACGGAATATAGATTACCGGGATAAAAATTGTCAATTGGCGCCATATCGCTATTATATCGCTGTAATTGACCGGCAGTTACTGGAAGCGATATGGCAGATTGACAGTTTGGATAGATAGTATATGTCAAATATTTTCAATTATGCTTATTGTATAATCATCATCTTTATTTTATAATGATTTAAACATCCCAAAATATTTTCAGTTAATATGTGAGATGGAAAAGATTATCCTGATACAGTTAACGGCTCGTAATATGAGTAATGTTCCTACAATTGCTTTACATGTCTGAGGTTACATACACTTGTAGGGGGGGTGGAGTATCTTGTATAATCCTGGACTTGCTGTTTTAACGTCAGAGGATCCAATCAAATTAAACATGGAATTAGTGCACATCTGGGAGTCTTTTGTAGTGACCGGCAGGTTACCGGAAGAAAAGATTCGATCAGTTGTTAGCGAGTCATGGAAAAGATGCAGCCAATTTGGTGTGAGCTCAAGGCTGCATAAAGCACATAAGGTGTTGTCTGAAGAAGATTTATTTAAAAAAAGAATTGATTCTGAATTGAGAGATATAGCTCAGCCTATTATTAATGATTTAGCTCAGACAATAGGTGGAACCAGACATGTGGCTTTTTTATGCAATTCCAAAGGTCAGATTGTCGAAGTAGTGGGAGACGAGGATGTTCAGGAACGAGCTTCCTTAAATAATTTAATTGTGGGCGCCGATTGGAGCGAAGAAGGCGCCGGCACCAACGCCATCGGAACAGCAATTAAACATGAAGGTCCTGTTCAGATATTTTCTGCTGAACATTATTGTGAAGGCTGGCACTGTTGGACATGCACAGCAACACCTATCCTGGATCCTATCAGTAAGAAGATCATAGGAGTCCTGGATTTGACCGGTCCCTGGAACAGTTATCAGCGCCACACACTGGCCTTGGTTGTAGCACAAGCCAAAGCTATCGAAAGATCTTTATTAGAAAAAGAACTTATTTGTCAGCAAATGCTTACTAATAGATATATAGATGTCTGTGGTGAGTCTACGCGGGATGGCCTTATAGTCATCGATATGCGGGGACGGGTAATTCGCCTTAATGAGCAGGCGGGCCGCAGGCTGGGCCTCGATCCGGTCAGGATTATTGGTCAGACTGTGACGAATTTTCCTGAGTTGAGTAATGCTTTTTCTGAAATAATTCAGCTTGGGGAACCTAAATGCGAACGCGAATCATTTATTCTGGATAACCAATCGGGACAGAATATTCGCCTTATCAGCAGACCGCTGTCGGAAAATAATAAATTATTGGGCGCGATGATCACCTTGCCGGCAGTTCCTTTATTCAGAAAAGGCGAAGGTTCTCATTCGGGAACTGAGAGTGCCTCCATAAATAATAATATTCCGGATGATGTTGATGTTATCAATAACAAAGGTCGCAGAACAGCGAAAGTAATATTCAGAGCAGCCGAAGTCGAGTCAAAAAGCAATGCAGCCCGCTATAATTTCCCCTCTATTCTGGGAAAAAGTGAAATATTCCTTAAAAGTATTGATATGGCCAAACGCGCAGCCTTAAATGATGTTAAAGTGCTTATTCAAGGTGAAAGCGGGACTGGCAAGGAATTGGTGGCTCAGGCCATTCATTTGGCCAGCAAAAGGACATCCGGTCCTTTTATTGCCATCAACTGCGGTGCTTTACCCAAAGAACTGGTGGGCAGTGAACTTTTTGGCTATGCTGATGGTGCTTTTACGGGAGCCAACAAAGGCGGTAATCCCGGAAAATTTGAGTTGGCCAAAGGCGGAACGATTTTCTTCGATGAAATCGGCGAAATGCCGCTGGATCAGCAGGTAAACCTGTTGCGGGTCTTACAGGAGAAGGAAGTAGTACGGATCGGCGGCCGCAAGACTATACCGATTGATGTCCGGATCATAGCAGCCAGTAACAAGCATCTTGCTGAAGAGGTTAAAAAAGGCAATTTCCGGGAAGATCTGTTTTATCGTTTGAATGTAATCAATATTGATTTGCCGCCATTGCGGAAACGTCGGGAAGATATCAGCCTCCTGGTTCATAACTTCCTGGACAAAGCACGCAAGGAATTGGGCAGAATGGGGCTGCGTATAGACAATGGAGCTATGCAGATCCTGGAAGCCTATGATTGGCCAGGCAATGTGCGCGAATTGCGTAATGTGATCGAACGGACCGTGCAGATGATCAATGACGACAATATTACGGCTGAGTCTCTTCCCCAGGAAATAGTGGAAGCAGTCAGTAATAAGACAGAACCAGAGTTAGTCAGAACAGAGCAGAGCGAGATCATCACTGATTTATCGATTGTAGATAGATATGAACGGGATATATTATTGAATGCAGTCAAGCAGTGTAATGATAATATGACCAAAGCTGCTGCTCAATTGAATATGGCTCGCAGCACATTGTACCGTAAGCTGAAGAGATATGGCTGTATCTAAAATATCATATTCAAAAAATATGCTTCTTAAAAAGGGATATCCTCAATGAAGAAACCAATCAAGGTTCAGGAGGATGTCTTTTTTTTATTTGATGTATCATAAATGCAACAGTGCGACAGTAATGAAACAATATAGTAGCAGTGATGGGACTGATTAGGAAAATGCAGGTAAAGAATTCTATTAGTATAATTACATTCATAAAAAATATTCAGAATATTATCTTTGTTCAAAATAAATAAGTTTCGACACAATATTCAAAAAAGACAGAAAATTTGCTATATTCAGAGCGGACGATCTGGCGAGACAGGTCGATTCTTATTACTGAGAGTCCTGCTTGTCCCATAACAGGGAAAACATCCCTTCATCCTGGCCCGTTTGTGATTTTTATGGCATAGCTATTGCATATATAATTAGCTGGAATGTTCTTAATATTCAGATTAGCAGAATATTAAAACTTAAGGAGAAGGAGGTGGAGCTGAACTCGTTGCTTTTATACTAATCCCTTAAATCGTTAGTTTTAAACAAAAACTATTAACTGGGAAAGAAAGAACGAAAATAGACAGGAGAGATGAAGTTATATGGCAAAAATCGGTATAGAATGGGATAAAGAGGCGCAGAAAAAATTAAAAATGCCTTTAGGCGATCGTGAATTATACCCATATTCCGGAATGTATGTAGGTGAATCCTTAAAAGAATACGGTGTTACAGTAGCATTTGGGGTGCCTGGTGGTCACATTTGGCAGCTCATTGATGGAATAAGCAGAATTGGTATCAAGATGATTACTTTTGCTCATGAACAAAATGGTGTTTATGCTGCTGAAGCATATTCGCAAGTTGCCCGCAAACCTGGCGTATGCTACGGCACAGTTGGACCTGGTGTAGGAAATGCTGTCAGCCCGATCAACCAGGCTTGGCTCAGCCGGTCCCCGGTCTTCTTCATTTGCGGCGGCCATGAAATTGAGCATGATAAATTATACAATACCATTCAGGAAGCCTATGCATCAGAAGTATGTTCAACTATCAGTAAATGGGCTCAAAGAATTGTTTATCCCAATACAATCAAACAGTTCTTTACCCGTGGTCTGAAACTGGCTATGGAATTTCCTTATGGCCCGGTCGTAATGGAAATTGGTATCAGCTGTATGTTTACCCCGAAAGATGCCAATGACAGAGTTTGGTATGGTGCTTGGGGAGACCATGCAACCTGGATTCCGGACTGGCGTCAGGGACAAGAAGTAATACCGCTCGTCTCAGCAGGCGCACCTGATGATATCGCTCAGGTTGTAAAGGCTATCTACGCAGCTGAGAAACCTTTCGGTATGCTCGGCGATGGAGCACACTGGGCTGATAGTGGACCGGAACTGCTGGAATTCTTTAAAATGGCTAAAGTACCTTTTACTACCAGGCGTCTGGGCCGTGGTACTATTGACGAACGTGAAGACTTATGTATGCGTGGCATGGCATTCAAGAAAGAAATCGATCTGGTAGTTCCCGTGGGCGTGGAAATTGGTTTCTTTGACGGCTTTGGCGGCAAATGGAGCAAAGCTGTCCAGATTGCTGAAGCATCCAGCATGATTTACACTTATGTCAATACAGTTGGTGCCATTGTTGGCAATCCCAAACTCGTAGCTCAACAAATGATCGATTATGCCAAGGCTAACAACCTGACTCCTCCGGCCGGACGGGATGCCTGGATCAAGAAATGTCAGGATGCCGATGCGACAGCTATTGCCAAGAGACGCGCTGATGCTGAAAATTATATGAATCATCCTCGCTATAAAGAAAATAATTTTATGCATCATCTGCCGCTTTGTCAGATGACCGCAGATTATATTGCTGAAAAATATGACAGCAAGTGTCGTTACTTCATCGACGGCTACACAATGTCTGGCGTTATTATGCCTTACCTTGTCTGCACACAATCTGCTCAAATTATGACAGCCTCCACTTATGCCGGTGTTGGTCATGGTGTTGGTCAGTCAATTGGTGCAGCTATTGCTCAATTGGAAATTGGTGATAAAACTCCATTGATTGCCTTTATGGGTGATGGCGGCATGGGCAACGCTATGATGGATATTGAAGTAGCTGCCCGTTATCAACTGCCGATCGTTTATCAGGTTTCCAATAATGATGGCTGGATGCCTGGCTCCAAATACAACTGGTATGGCAAGAACTGGGAAGGCCTTGGCGAACAGGAAGCTACCGGTTATAAATGGCACGGTATTGAACAAATGGGTGAAGAAAGACTTTTCATCAGCTATGCAAATATTGCTAAAGAATTAGGCTGCTATGCTGAGACAGTTACCAAACATGAAGATTATCTGGCTGCTCTGGATCGCTGCTTCAAATCAGCTGAAGCTGGCAAACCGGCAGTTCTCGACTGCATTATGGACAAGCATCTGGTCAACGCTGCTGTTACCAACCCAGTATATGCTCTGATGTATCAGCATATTCCGTGGGTAGATCTGCCGCAAAGAGGCAAACGTGTTCGTCGGGCTATCTGGGGTAAGGACAGAGTATTCAAAGGCTTGGCTAAATATCCGCCGATGACAGTGCCTGATGCCCTTGAACCGTTTACTGAAGAAGAAATGGTAATCACCGGTGAAGATTATGAAGGACCCGCAATTGATGTAACACCTGAAATCGAATAATCAGTAAACTGGAAATACCAATAATGATGGCAAAGTCCTGCACATGCAGGACTTTGCTTTTATTCAGGAATTTAAGCAATGTGGTATAATTGATACTGATTTAACGGAGATTAAATATGTAAAGTTATAAGGGGTGGCTGAATTGGAATTTTTGGTAGCAAAAAAAACTGAACTATGCACTGACTGCGGTTTCTGCAGATTCATGCT